>NZ_JBLWEO010000042.1:0-110284 GCF_048287395.1 Candidatus Electronema sp. PJ
AAGAGCATCCGGTACGAACTGGGAGTAGTGAGTGCGTTGACTGTGGGTCTCCATTGAATCGTTGCCATGTTCTGCCTCCTGATCTTTTAACTGATTGAGATGACGGAATGAATGCTGCTCCTGCTCAAGATAAAACGAGTTTCTTTCCGTGTCAACAGTTTTTTCATGCTACCGCATAATTGATGGCAGGAAAAAACATAGTGCTTGCTCGTCGGAAAACATAGTACTTGCGCGTATGACGACATAGTGCTTGCGCGTATGAAACCATAGTACTTGCGCGTATGACGACATAGTGCTTGCGCGTACTACGACATAGAGAATGGTTTTCCAACGAGCAAGTACTATGTTTTTCCAGGAGCAGCAGGGAGGGAAATTTTCCCTATTGACGGGGGGAGATAAGGGGCGTAAAGTAAGCGGGCAGGATGGTGTAATCTTTCTGTATGTCCGCTTGAGCTGTAGGATGTGCGGTTCTGTATAATTTCTTATTAGCCAGAATTATGAAAGAAATACTAACGAAGCTAGCACTCCTTTTCGTTCGCCCTTTACTAGTACTAATCTTCCTTCTCCCTTTACTAACACTAATCTTCGGTCGCCCTTCGCTAACACTAGTCTTCGTTTTCCCTTTACTTTACATCGCATTAGTTAATGCCGAAGATAAGTTAAAAACTATGAAGATTAAAACGGTTATCGGATATATTCCTGCGGCTATCGTCTTAGTTCCCTTCGTGGTAGCATTGATTCGACAATCGCTGTACTACAAAGGATGTATGGATGGAATGGGATACATCGTTACAGCGATGTGGGCATTTCTAGTTGGTGGTGTTCTGAATCTGGTATTCTTGGCATACGCCATATTCAGAAGAAGAGCTACGCCCCTGTCAGATAGCATTGTTACTAACGGAAACTTCGCATTGGCTTTGGTGGTTGCGGTATTGCAACTCATTATGTTAGTATGCTTGATGCTTACTAAGATGTGAGACGAAAGTAGAGAGTGTGGGTGAAACAGCTTTATCGTTTGCCCACACCAGCCGCTTGGTAAATGGAAGACGTGCTGTTCGAGATCGCATGGTCGCCTTTAACCTATGTGATCTGTCTTATTGTATTCTCAGTCTGTTCGCAGCCAAAAGCAAGGCCACAGCTTTGGGCTAGAGCGTGCAGGCTGCTTGTCATTGTTATTGCCTGTGCCGCATTCAGCCTAATGCTATACGGATTGCACGAAAAGGCTGAGGAAGGTCAAAAGCGAGCCGAGTCTATGACGACGCAGGAAAAGGAAGCGAGGCTATTGCCCAGCTATTTGCTGAAAGCTGCCTTGCTCGAGCCAGCCTTTGCGGCCTTCTTGATCACGAACCAGCACGTAGTGTTCGTGTTTTTTAGCTAAAGGGCGCACAATCATGCCTGCCTTGAGATGGGCAACAGGTTCGGCATCCTTAAAGGGCGAGATCAGCAGGCGGGCAGCTTCTGCTGTAACTACGCCCTCCTGCCAGGATTGATAACGCAGCCAGGCCGGAGGCAAAGGGAGCACGGTTGCGATAAGGAAAACCGCACTGAGACGGCAGGCTTGGGGAAAACGCTGCCTCCCCAGCACGCCGATGGCCAGTACCGTCAGGGCGAGCAGGACAAACGCCACGCCGGAAAGGAGCAACCACTGATCTGCGCCGAGCAAAGCTGCCAGTCGCTCTGGCCGCGACTCTTCGCGGAACAAGCCTGCCTTCTTGCGCAGGTCGCTTAAGGCAGCGCGGAGTTCAGCATTGCCTGGCGCAAGCAGCAGGGCGCGCTCGTAATACAACACAGCCAGACCGATCTGACCCTTCTCGGCAGAGCTGTCTGCCATAGTATCAAGGATCTCAAGAGCAGGGTCGTTCTGCTGGATGAGCGTCTGGTAGAGGCTGCTGGTCTGCTTCGGATGGGCATGATCCAACACAAAGAAGACCGCCAGTAGGCCAGAGCAAACCAGCAGGAGAGAGACTATGCGGCCTTGTTTCATCATGACAACTTGCCCAATTCCTGCTGGACGGTCTGAAGCATCGCTGCCATCTCTGTCTGCGCCAAGACTGCTCCAGCATAGCCGCTCTCCTCAAGCCGGGCAAAGACTGCCAGCAAGGGCGAATCCGCAGGCAGCCTTTCCTGCAAATCAGTTAGTGTGATAGCCGCAGCAGTCCGGCCCCAAAGGGTACCAGTCCAGTGCTGGATGGCCTCTTGGCAATGCTGCCGGAACTGTTCCTGAGCACCTGTCGCCATTGCTGCCCGCATTGCCTGGCAGTGCCGGGCCAGTTGGCGTTCTGCCTGCTTTCGCAGCGCAGGGCCGGGATTGTTTTCCAGTCGTTTCCGCCGCAGATCGAGCAGCAGCCCAGCCACTAAACAGCAACCTGCTCCGGCGATGATTGCCTGAAACCGCCGTTGCTCATACAAAGGGCGAAAGATCTGCACAGATTGGCCTGGTGCTGCGTCCAAAGGATGCTGATGCTTTTTGGGTGCTCCCGGAGAGTTCGGGATTGTCGGCTGCTGGGCAGGTTGCTGGGGCTGAACAGGTTGCGGCACTGGCTCCACCGCCTCTTGCAGATGCAGGGGAATTGGCTCGCTGCTCAGAGGAACATACTCTCCAGCAACTGGATCAAAATAGGAAAACCGGAGCGAGGGCACTGCCCGCAGACTGCTGTTGACTGGCACTACTGCCTGCTCAAAGGTCTTTTCTCCCTTACTTCCTTGGCCAGCAAAGCTGTCCGCAGGCGGATACACCTTCCAGTCACTGCGATCAGTGAGTTCAGGGGCCTGCACGCGGTCAAAGTTACCGCTTCCTGTGATTTTCATCTTCAACGTGATCGGTTCGCCAGGCCTACCATTGGTAGGTGAGGCGGCCACGGCCAAGCTGAAGGTGCCAACTGCGCCTTTGAAATCTGCGGGCCGGTTTTTGGCAGGCAACGGCAGAGCAGTTACTGGTTTTTCCGGGCTGGCAAAGCGGATCTCCCGACGAGTGTAACCGCCAAAGAAGTCATCAAAAAAGGGATCGTCCATGAAGGCCGACTCAAAAGGGCTATCGCTGCGTCGCCTTTGCTCTGGCAGCATCAAATCAGCATCTATTTCCACAGCGACGGAGGCGGTTCCTTCCTTAACCGCTGACAGATTACCACGCCAAGTGAGAACAGTGAGTAGCTCACCCTCAACTTGCTCTTGCTGCTGGCTCGGTTCCTTGTCCAAAGCGTGCAGGAGAAAGTTCTCGCCGATCAAGCGAGGTACGGTTTTAATATGAAGCCGCTTCTTCGGCTTAAAATAGCCTTTGATGGTGAACGGTATAAGCTGCCCAGCATAAAAGCTGTCTTTGTCTAACTGAATCCGCAACCAACCAATGTCTTCTGCTGCTAACAACGCCGCATTGGCCTTAGTAGAAGGCGGAGCAGCCACGCCACCAGCAGAATTACCCTGTGCTGGACTTACTGTACAGCGCACTGATGGGGTAGTGTAGTCTTTGCCGTCAACCTGCACCTTAACTGGCTTGACTGTGTACTGTCCTGGCTTTTCTGCTTGCACGGCAAAGTTAAAAGTCACTGTAGCCGAGACTTGGCCGTTGATCCAGGATGTTTGCTGGCTTTGACCAAGGGAACGGAAGCGCAGCCCGTCAGTAACAGGCAGCTCTGGCTGGGCAAAGCTGCTGCCATTGACCTTAATGACAAAGGTTGCCTCCTTATCTACGGTAAAAGCTGTTGGATTTATCTCTGCCGTTACTTGAATATCTGCGGCCTGCCCAAGACCGCTCAAGCAACAAAGCAAACTGAGCATAAGCAAAAAAACACGCATTACCAGTCCCTGCCAACGGATTCTCCATCGGCAGCCTCCTGCGGTAGGAAATTCAGTTCGCCCTGCTCGTTTTTCAGGCTATCGAGCAGGTTCTGTGCCTCCTCTTTCGTCATTTTGCCCATCATTTTTGCTCCCTCCTTGTCCTGCTTGTCCTGCGGCGGCGGAGTCTCCGGCTGCTGCTTATCCGCAGCGGTCTCGTCCGCTTTTTTCTGCTCCTTGTCAGGAGCAGGCGCAGCGTTCTCCTGTTGTTTTTCTTGACTGCCGTTCTCCGGCTGCTTGCCCTTATCTTCTTGCTTCTGGCCGTTATCCTTGTCTTGTGGCGGCTGCTTCTCCGGCTCGTTCTGCTTCTGCTCTGAACCACTCTCCTGCTTCTTGTCTTCGCTGTCCTGTTTCGCGTCCTTTTTTTGCTTCTCGTTGTTTTCCTTGTTCTGAGCCTGCTGCTGTTCTTGTTGCTCTTTCTGTTTTTGTTCTAACTCGGCCAATTTTTTTTTGACTGTTTCCAGATTAAGGCGCGCCTGGTTATCTTTTGGCTTCAGCTTAAGTACGGACTCAAAGGCGTGCTTGGCCCAACGTAACTGCTGAATCGCTTGCTCTAGGTGAGCAGCTTCTGCTGCTGTGCCTGCTTGATAATGACTGATGCCTCGATTGAAATAGCTTTTGGCCTGTAAGGTAAGATCATCTGTTTGCAGAGCTTGATTGAATTCTGCTACGGCTTCGTCATATTTCCCCTGCTTGTGCAGGGCGGCACCGAGATTGAAATGCAGGGTTGGATTGCTCCTGTCTTTTGCTAAAGCATCTTGGTAGAATTGCGCGGCTTGCTCATACTGCTTGGCTTGATATAAATCACTGCCCTGATCTGCCTGGGCCAGCGTCGAGCACAAGGCACAGAGCAGCAGCACCGCCGCAGTTTGCTGTTTCTTCCTTCTTCCAGCAGTGAAGATGAACGGCAGATGCAGTTTCCGGCGGCGACCTATGAGGAGAAACTCCATACTGAACAGGAACACCGCCGCAGCCAGCGGCCACTGAAACCGCTCCACCGCCACCTTCTTTTTGCGCTGGGCCTGCTCCTCTTTGGGGATCAAAGCCAGCTTGCGCTCGTAAATCGCATCAAGTCCTTGGCCCATACTGCCGAGAGGCACGTACATGCCACCCGTGGTCTCGGCAAGAGCAAGCAGGGTTTTCTCGTCCAACTTCGAGGTGACAAACTCGCCTTGCTCATTCTTGATAAATTTTTCAGCTCCGTTGCCTGGATCTGGCAAGGGAATCAGCTCACCCTGGGGTGTGCCAACTCCCACCGTATAAATAAGCATTTTTTCCTGCTTGGCCACGGCTGCGGCCTTGAGCGCATCTTGGCTCAAATCTTCGCCGTCGGTGATCAAAATCAGAATTTTATAATTGAGTTCCCCAGCAAGTACCTGGCCTGCATCTTCGATGGCCCGGCCAATGTTCGTGCCGCCTTTGGGAATGGTGTTGGTGTCTAAGGCATCCAGGGAGGCATTGAAGGCATCGTAATCGGTCGTGAGCGGACAGCTCAGAAAGGAGGTGCCGGCAAAAGGCAGCAGGCCAATCCGGTCGCCATGCAACCGCGCCGTGAAATCCCGCACTGCCAGCTTGGCTCGTTGGAGGCGACTGGGTTTGATATCCGGGGCAAGCATGGATTTTGACACATCAAAGCCGATCAGGATGTCGATTCCCTTGCGCCGCACTTCAATCCAGCGATTGCCCCACTGAGGCCGAGCCAAAGCCAGGAAAAGGCAGGCCAGTCCCAGGACAAACAGGGCGGCTTTGAGTCGCCGCCGGGCTTGCGAGACGTTGGCGGTGAGTATCGGCAGCAGCTGCGGCGCGGCAAACTGCGCCAATTTCTGCCGCCGCCGGAATGTACTGAAGCTAATAAAGAGAGCGGCAGCGCAGCAAGCCAGCAGCCCGACCAGGAGCCAGAAAGGTTGGACAAAGGAAGGCATCTTCAATGTTCCATGACAGCGGCTTGTTTGGCCCTAGAGAACCTGCGTCTGCTCAGGGAGTCAGGGCCTGTTAACATGAGTTAACCTCATCGCAAAACATCGGGCAAGAAACAAAATTTTAAGTAAGTTCAACTGCTCACAAAGTGCTGCTCAACCGTATCACCCCTCTTAAGATTCCTTTTTTACTCGCTGGCCAAGGAGTTTGGCTCGGCAACAAAGGAGTTCTGCCGACTAAGAAAGAAGTTTTGCCGAGCAGGAAAGGAGTCTGGCCGAGTAGCAAAGGAGTTCTGTTAAGCCGCAAAGGAGTTTGAGTCGGCCAAACTCCTTTGGTAGTCGGCAAGAAAGCAGTTTGGCCAAGCAGAACTCCTCTTCTGCCGAGTATAACTCCTTTCTGAGTCGGCAGAACTCCTTTGTTGCCAAGCCAAACTCCTTGGTAAACGAGCCGCTCTCTTCTCTTACCTGCTTAAAAAAGAGGCGAATCCCAAAGAAAAAGAGATCAAGTTACGGCAACCGCCTTCTCGAGGCCACCAACTCCGCTGCCAGCAGCAAAAAAGCCGCCAATACGGGCCAGGCAAACAGCTCCCGGTGCTGGGAAAAATGGCGAATCTTCCTGACCGTGGTTTCCATCGCGTTGATCTCCGCATAAATTCGCTCCAACGAGCTGGCATCTGTAGCGCGGAAATATTTGGCCTGCGTCATTTTCGCGACTTTGGTCAGCGTATCCTCGTCAATATCGACCTCAGCCTGCATAATGCGGGGCCGACCGAACGCATCCACCCCTGGCATCGGGGCAACCCCGCGCTTGCCCGCGCCAATGGCATAGACCTTAATTTTCATCGCTGCTGCTGCTTCTGCCGCTGTGAGCGGGGCGATTTTACCGGCGTTGTTCACGCCGTCGGTGAGCAAAATCAGAATACGCGATTTGGCCTGCTGATCGCGCAGGCGGTTGACACCGGAAGCAATGGCCGAGCCAATGGCTGTACCGTCCTCAATCATCCCTATTCGCACCGAATTCAGCCGCTGCTGGAGCCAGTCATGATCTAAGGTTAAGGGACAAACCAAGTAGGGCCTGCCAGCAAAGGCGATTAAGCCAATCCGGTCATTGGTGCGCTGGCTGATAAAGCTCGCTACCACGGCCTTAACCACATCGAGCCGACTGGATGAAGCACCGCCCAGATCCATTGCCTTCATGGAGCCGGAAATATCTACCGCGAGCAGGATGTCGATGCCTGAAGCCTCGATATCGGTGTTTGTTCGGCCCCATTGAGGCCGAGCTAGGCCGATGATCAGCAGGCCAACTGCTGCCAACCGCAGCCAAGCCAGCAGTTTACCCGGACTGACCTTGCGGCCATCAGCAATGGCCTTGACCGCTGAGATTGACGAGAAAAGCAGAGCGGGTGCTGGGCCTCTCCGACTGCGCAAAAAGGCCAGCACAGGCAGAATCAGGAGCAGCCAGAGCAGCTGTGGTTCGGCGAAGCGGAAGCTGTCCATACCCATGCTATTTCTTTGCTGCCTCCTTTTTGGTCATCTCAATAAAGGCACGGAGATGAGCCGTCAGCTCGGCCATGCGCTCTCGGCTCAAAGAGGCCCCAGCAAATTTAACTGCGTCGCAGAGTTCGAGCCAAGTTTGCAGCTGTTCGACATAAGTTTGCAGGAGTGCCTGTTCTTGTGCATCCTCTCCGCCCGCAGCAATGCCGCTGATCAGCTCACGAGCAGTTTGTCGAGAGGCAGCGAGATTAAACCGCTCCTCCAGATAATGCCGCAGGGTTTGAGCAAGTAAATCGGCAAAGGCAGCGCAGTTATCCTCTTCCAATTGCTTTTGGGCTTGTGCCAGCAGATACGCTGTCTCGTGGGGCTGAAGAGCCATCTGTGGCTTCTGGCGTTTTTTCCACAAAAAGAAAAAGAGCAGCCCGCCGCCGATCAGGAGCAGGCCCGCGCCTACTGCTGGCCGCAACACTGAGTTGCGCTCTAACAGGGGCACAGGGGCCGCAATCTCCATTTCTTCCGAGACAGGGCGGGCAGATGTAGGCGGCATCTGCGGTTGTCCGGGAAGAGCCAGCGGCGCAGTGATATTCTCCGCCTGAAGCTGTGCTGGGACTCCCGTTAGTATCAGCAGTAAGAGAAAAAAAAGGCGGTTCATCATCGGGACAGCCTTCGGCTACGGGAACGAAAAAATCCCATCAGGACAGCAAAATAGGGTTTGTCCGTGAAGAGCTGAAGCAGGTCAATACCGAGACCGCGCACCGTGCGGGCGAAACGTTCCCGTTGGTCAGCAGTCAGATTGGCGTAAGCATGTCGTGTCCAGTCGTCGCTGGTGTTGAGCAGCACCTGCTCGCCGCTTTCTGCATCCTCCAAGGTGATCCAGCCTGCCTCTGGCAGCACTAGCTCGCGCGGGTCGGTCACTGACACCGCAATCAGATCGTGGCGGCGGCTGGCGATCTGGAACTTGGGCCGGAGGGCCTGCAAGGTATCGTCAAAATCACCGGGCAGACAGAAGTCTGAGAGAAGAAAGGTTACACAGCGGCGTTTTGCCACCCGGCTGAAAAAATCCAAGGCCCCGCCAAGATTGGTGCCTTTGCCTTCAGGCTGAAAAAAAAGAATCTCGCGGATCACCCGGAGGACGTGGCTACGGCCCTTATCCGGGGCGATGAACAGCTCAACCGCCTCAGCAAACAGTACCAGCCCCACTTTGTCGCTGTTGCGCATCGCGGAAAAGGCGAGCGCAGCGGCCAACTCCGCCATTACCTCCCGTTTGGACTGTTTGCCAGAGCCAAAGCCGCCAGATGCACTGAGATCAATCAGCAGCATAATGGTCAGCTCGCGCTCTTCGCTGAATTTTTTGACATGGGGTACGCCAGTACGGGCGGTGACGTTCCAGTCAATGGCGCGAATCTCGTCGCCTGGCACATACTCGCGCACCTCGTCGAAGTTCATCCCCCGGCCTTTAAAGACTGAATGGTAACAACCGGCCAGGGTTTCGTCAGCCAGTCGTCGGGTGCGGACTTCAATCTGTCTGACCTTTTTGAGAATTTCCTTGACTGCCGTTGTTTCCATCTGCAATCACGGCACTGGCACTGTTTCTAACAGTCTGCGGATGATATCCTCGCTACTAATGCCCTCAGCCTCGGCCTCGTAGCTAATCCGAATCCGGTGCCGCAATATATCCGGCGCGCAGCCCTTGATATCGTCTGGGATAACGTAGCCGCGTCCGCTGAGATAAGCCAAAGCGCGGGCCGCAGTCTTGAGATTGATGGTTGCTCGAGGCGAAGCCCCAGTTTCAATGTAATCGCGCATCCCGGCATTGAGGCCAGATGGCTCGCGGGTAGCACAGATCAGCTCGACAATGTAGTCCTTGATCCGATCATCCACGTAAATGCTGTCCACCACTTTACGGGCAGCCAGAACATCCTCTGGCGCAAGAATGGGCGGCATCACGGCCTTGGCATCGGCATGTTCAATAAGATCAAGAATACGCCGTTCTTCCTCGCGGGTTGGATACCCCACTTTGACCTTGAGCATAAAGCGGTCCACTTGGGCTTCTGGCAAAGGATAAGTCCCTTCCTGCTCAATCGGGTTCTGGGTTGCCAGGACAAGAAAAAGCTCAGGTAGCGGAAAGGTGGATTCGCCGATTGTTACCTGCTTCTCCTGCATAGCCTCCAGCAGGGCGGACTGCACTTTGGAGGGAGCACGGTTGATTTCGTCGGCCAAAATAAGAGAGGCAAAAATTGGCCCCTGCTTAACGACAAAAGAGGTGTCTCTGGGGTTGTAGATTTCCGTGCCGATAATGTCCGCTGGCAGCATGTCTGGGGTGAATTGGATGCGGCGGAAATCCGTTGAGACAGCAGCGGCCAGAGTTTTCACCGCCAACGTTTTGGCTAGCCCCGGCAAGCCTTCCAATAAGATGTGCCCGCCAGTGAGTAGCCCTATCAAGAGCCGTTCAACCAGCTTCTCCTGGCCAACTACACTCTTTGCCATCTCGCGTTTCAGCAGCTCAACCCAAGCTGCGCTCTCCCGCACAGCTCGGCTGATCTCTGCGACGGATAAATTCTGTTCCTGGGCCACTCCGCCGTCAACAGTCTGATTCATTGGTGTTCTCCCCTCTGCTTCTCACTCCTGCTGGAGCGTAGATTGTTCTGCCTGAGCAATTGACATGCGCTGCTTTTCATCCTACACTGTTCAGAAATCATATATACTTCTGTGCTGAACACATTGCAACTTTCACCGCACACTCTTGGCATGGCTTTTTTCGACTTTCTCAAAAAACTGGCAGATTCCGGCAGACATGACCGGCGCAGGCAGCTCGAAGCAGCCTCCTTCCGCCAGGAGGCAGAGGAGGAGGACGGTTGCGCAGCCTTGGACAGTATCCGTATCAAAGACGAACCTCTAGCCGCACCAGAGTTCGAGATCAGCAAAGCGCAGTCGGAGATGGTTGAGCCAGAGTGTAGGCTGCCAACGCAGCACCTAGAACCAGCAGCCATCTCTTCTGCGACCGTACCCATTCCGCCGCCAGGAGGCATTTATGCCATGCAGGAGCGGAACGGCGGCCTCTACCGGATTGTAAAGGTGGTTCATGCGGAAGACGGCCTTGTCCATGTCTTGCGCTATGCTGGACGCTTCCTCCATGTGCCAGGGCAACTTTCTGAGCAGGAGTTGCACCTGGGTACTGATGCCATTGACGGCTCCTTTAGCGCAGAGCACCTGCCTATCCCGGCCCAGTCTTTCGCTGCCAACAGCAATTATATTCAGGACTACCCGTTGGTGGATAGTGATTTTCGAGGTTGGCGGCTTTATGTCGATTCGATTTATGATTGCCTGAGCGAAACCGCGCCGTCTTGGCTGCGCAAGGCAGGTTCCTACGCTGCTTGGCGCGATGACCGCAATGCAATGGCCGTGCTTGCTGATCGCTACTTAATCGGGGCTGCCTTGCCCAGAGACAGCAAGAAAGCCCTCTATTGGCTCAACCGGATCGTCCAACAAGGCATCGGTATTGTCCAACCTGGCGAGCAGGTGCGAGAGGAATATCAGATTCTCACTGGCGGGGTTTATGTTCGCGCTGAGGATGACAAGAGCTGGTCAGTCTGCAAAGCGGTACTGAAAGACCGGCACGGCGTGCAGCTTCTCCTCTGGCCCTCCTGCTTTGAGCAGCTACCGAAGAAAACCAATCCCGCCCGCCTGCTGGCCCAAGCAGCCCAGCCTGGTAAGGAGACTGTCCATGCCTCGTTGAGTGCGGATGAGTTTCTCAGCCGACCAGCGGTCTGCATGGGATTACTGCCGATCACCTTGACCGAGCTGCACTGCTACCGGAATGCCCTCCAGCAACTGTGCGGCGAGAGCGAACTTCAGCCCAGCACCTTTGAGCTGATTCTCCAGCGGGCTGAAGCAGGCGAGGCGCAGGCACAGGTGGAAGCCGCGCAGATTTATCTGGTCGGCGATCCTGAATGGGAGGTTGAACAGAGCATCTCTGAGGGCGTGCGCTGGCTAACCGAGGCTGCTAATCTCGGTTACGGGCCTGCAGCCCATGCCTTGGCAATGATCTGCCGCGATGGAGCCGGAGAAGCTGTCATTCCCAACGCCCAGCTCAGCTTTGAATGGCTGCTCTACGCGGCCCAGCTCGACTACGGCCCTGCCCAACTCGAAGCAGCAGAATGCCTGCTGCAAGCAGACAAAGGCTGTGATTATGATCCAGCCCTTGCGCACGCTTGGCTCTCTGTGGCAGTCAGTCACGACAACGGCTTGAGCGAGGAAGAGAAACATCAAGCGAAAAGCCAGCGGCAGGAGATTGACACCGAACTGCCTGCTGCGCAGAAGGCCAAAGCCCGAGACTATTTCCGCCAGCTTCAGGAATCGTTTGCAGGCTGATCGATTCCTGAACTTCTTATTTCAACCCCTGAATTCTTCATGACTGAAACCGCCTTTCCCTCCCACAGCTATTCCGATGACGTAGCCATCATTCACCACGCTGACCAGATCGTCTTGCTTGTCGGCACCGCCCATATTTCCCGCGAATCAGCTGATTTGGTCGAGCTGGTTATTGAGCAGGAGCAGCCAGACATAGTGTGCATCGAGCTGGACGAGAAGCGCTACCAGGCCCTGGCCAAGCCGCAGCAATGGGAGAAACTTGATCTGAAGCAGATCATCAAAAACAAGCAGCTCTCCACCCTGCTGGTCAACTTGGTGCTGTCTTCCTATCAGAAAAAGCTCGGTGGCAAACTGGGTGTGCAGCCTGGCACTGAGTTGCTGCTGGCCGCGCAGACCGCAGAAAAGCACGGCATCCCTATGCAACTGTGCGACCGCGATGTGCGGATTACTTTGCGGCGCGCTTGGAAGGCCACGTCCTTTATCAAAAAGGGCTATTTGGTTGCCACCTTGCTCACCGCGCTCTGGGACGACACTGAGTTAACCGAGGAAAAGCTAGCCGAGCTGCGCCAGAAAGATGTACTGTCCGAGCTGATGGATGAGATCGGCAAGGCCCTGCCTGCGGCCAAAGCCGCTTTGATTGACGAGCGTGATATCTTCATGGCTGAGAAGATCAAGATGGCAGTGGGCAAGCGGATAGTGGCAGTAGTCGGGGCTGGACACATGACTGGCATTGCCCGCGCTATGCAGGAAGACAATAGCAACAAGATGGAGGAGATCAGCAGCATTCCGCCCGTGGGCATGATCTGGCACATCCTCGGTTGGTCGATACCAGTAGTCATTGTCTTGTCTATCGCGGTGATTGCCTGGCAGCAGGGCTTGGGCGCAGCCGGAGCCAATGTCCTGTATTGGGTGTTGGCAACAGGTTTGCCCGCTGCGATTGGCGCAATCATGGCTCTGTCTCACCCAATAACGATTCTTTCCGCCTTTGTCGCCGCCCCCTTCACCACTCTCAGCCCAGTGATTGGCGTTGGTCATGTTTGCGCCTTTGTGCAGGTGATGGTTCAGCCACCTGTGGTCAAAGAATTCGAGACCGTAACCGCTGACATCGGCACTTTGCGCGGCTGGTTTCACAACCGACTGCTCCGGGTCTTCTTAGCCTTTACCTTGCCCGGCTTTGGAGCCTCTCTCGGCACCTTTATGGGCGGGTATAAGATATTTACCAGTCTTTTTAACTGAGTGCCGCTGCTACCGCCGGGGTTTCTGCCAGTTTGTTACTCCGTTTCCGATGAATTGTACTCGGTTGGCAAGGATTTTTGCTGATTAGGGAAGAAGTTGTACTCGGCCAGAAAGGAGTTCGGCTTGGCCGCAAAGGAGTTTTGCCAACTTGGAGAGGAGTTTTGCCGAGCAGGAAAGGAGTTATAGTCGGCAGCAAAGGAGTCTGGCCGAGTAACAAAGGAGTTTGGCCGACTCCAACTCCTTTGTAACCGAGCCGCAATGGAGTGTTTTGCCTGCGCAGAGCAGTGCGCTCACAGAGAATTGCAGCTGCTCTCCTGCCGCAGCGTAACTCTGCGCCTGCGTCTTCTCTGATTGATGGTCTGCTTGCTTTCCCACGATAATTCCAGCACGTCCTTGCATTTGCCTGTTCTTTCAGGTACAGGATAGGATGAGTTCCACCCTCTGTCTCTTCAATCCATCTCATCTGTCGGGGGCACCATGAACCGCCGCACCTTTCTCAAAACAAGCGGAAAGCTCGGGGCCGCCGCTTTAGTGTCCACCGCTTTACCCCAACTCGCCAGGGCGAGCCGCCGCTCCAAGCTGAAACCCACGCTCAAAGTAGTTGGCACGCATGTCACGCTGCTCGAACCTATCCGCCAGAAGGCAGAGCAGGACTTGGGCATCAATATCGAATTCCATCCTGGTGGCGATGCCGAGGTACTGCTCAAGGCGGCCACTGATCCAGAGGCCTTTGATCTCTACGAGCAGTGGTCGAATAGCATTAAGGTGCTGTGGCAGGCCAAGACCATTCAACCGATTGATATCAGCAAATTGACCTACTGGGAAGAGATTAATAATCTCAGTAAGACTGGGCGTATTTCCGATAAAGCCCGACCTGGATTGGGTGATGCGCCTTGTAATTTACTCTTTATCCAACCAGACAACTCTCTGAGCTGCGTACCAAGTAATGAGATCAGCTTTCTGCCCTATGTCCATAATGTTGATTCGTTTGGTTACAACTCCAGTATCGTTCCCAAAGGGGTTCCCTATGAAAGCGAGAGTTGGGGCTGGCTGTTAGATGATCGCTGGCAGGGTAAAGTCGCCATTGTCAACTCCCCAGAGATCGGCATCTTTGATCTGGCTCTTGCGGTTCAGGCAAAAGGGCTGATGTCCTTTAAGAACATGGGTAACATGAGCCGGGAAGAGGTTGACCAACTCTTTGACATTATCATCAAGCTGAAGCGACACGGCCATTTCCGAGGTGTATGGACTTCTGTGCCACATTCGGTTGATTTGATGGCCTCTGGCGAGGTGGTATTGCAGAGCATGTTCTCACCAGGGGTGAGTGCGCTCAATGGCATGGGCATTCCCTGTATCTACGCCGCACCTAAAGAGGGCTACCGGGCCTGGCACGGGGTGATGTGCTTATCTCGTGCCTGTACTGGCGAGAAGCAAGAGGCGGCCTATGCCTTTATGAATTGGTGGCTCTCAGGTTGGCCTGGTGCTTTTATTGCTCGGCAAGGATATTACATCTCCAATCCTCAGCGGTCCAAGGCCTTTATGTCAGCAGCAGAGTGGGATTATTGGTACGAAGGGAAGCCTGCTGCTGAACCGCTCGTGGGCACTGATGGGAAAATATCAGTGCAACCTGGCAGTATTCGCACGGGTGGTTCCTACCTGAAGCGCTTTGAGAACATCGCGGTTTGGAACACTGTCATGGATACCTATGAATACACCCTGACTAAGTGGAACGAATTTGTCTTGGCGTGAGGAGGCTATGATGATTGATTTTCTCTTGCGGGCTATTGGCTTGAAGAAGCGGATTGTCTTTGGCTACATCATTACCGGGGCAGTGGCCTTTGTGATTGCCCTGCTTTCCTATGGGGCTTTCAACCGACTGTCTGCGGATTTCAGAAAGATCGTCCTTTTCAGTCGCCGCACTGCCGACAACATGGCTTTCGTTGCTCAAATGGCGGAGATGCAACGTCAGGCCCTTATCTACATCCATGAAGGGCACAGTTCGGCAGGCGAGCAGGTGGGGATGATCTATCAAAACATGCTCAAAATCATTGACAGCAGCCACGAGCTGGAGCAGCTTGGGGCCAAGCCTGTGCTCGAACTGGCCCAAAAGCATTTAGAGGCCTATTATCAGGCCTTCCAGGAAGTGCAGCGGCAGCGACAGCTGCAACAACGCTTGGTCAAAACCGAATTCCGGGTTTATGCCACGCGGGCACAGCAGTTGATTGAAGACCTAACCAGAGAGGAAGGGGAAAACCATCAGCTCGAATGCGCCAAAATGCTTAACGTCCTCCTGCAAATTGAGAAAAACGCCTACCGCTATTTTGATTCCTTTGATGGTAACTACATTAAAGCCGCCGCAGCGAGTATGAAGGAAACGCATCTGTTGCTTGACGGTTTTGCCCTCCGGGAAAAAGCAGCAGAGATCGATACGGTACTGTGTAATTACGAGAGCAGCTTTTTAGAAGCGGTGCAGCGCACCCGTGGCTATCTCTACCTCACGAGCGTGGTAATGGCGGCGCAGGCCTATGAGACGATCTACCAGTCTAGGAAACTCTCTGCCCTGATGATTAGTGAATCCGAGCGCATCCAGAAGCAACTCTTTCAGCATGTCAGCTCGCGCCTGCGTTTGTTACTCCTGTGGACTGGCTTTCTCCTGCTCTTTATCTGCCTCTTCTCGTATGCCATCACCAAAAGTATCACCATCCCGCTCAAACGCTTGACCGAGACCTTCAAACTTCTTTCCTCAGGTTCAGCAGACGCAGAGATCCCGCCCTATCGTCTTCAGGATGAACTGGGCGACCTTACCCGTGCCGCCGCCAGCTTCAAGGAGAAGAACATTGCCCTGCGCGCAAGCAAGAAGGAGCTGGAACGTTCCAATGACGAGCTGGAACAATTTGTCTATACAGTCTCGCACGATCTCAAATCGCCGATAGTCACCAGCATGGGTTTCATCGGCATCATCCGCAAGTTGGCCAGCCAGGGCAAAGCAGAACAGGCCATCGGCATGTTGGAGAAAGTAGTCAAGGCGAATGAGCGAATGAGTCAGTTGATCAATGACTTGTTAGAACTGAGCAGGGTCGGGCGAATTGACATGGACAAGAAGGTCATTGATCTGAATGTGCTACTCGGTGATTTTACCCGCAACCAAGGAGAACGGCTGAAGACGGCCAAGCTCACCCTGATCATCCAGCCAAACCTGCCGGTGATCTTTGCCAATGAGAGTCGCACCCTTCAGGTCTTTGAGAATATTCTCTCTAACGCCCTTAAATATGTACGCAATGAGCACGAGGGTCGCCGCCTAGAGATCAGCGCGTTTGAAGATGGGCAGTGGCACCATATCCTCTGCACCGACAACGGGCCTGGCATTCCCCCAGAATACCGGGAGAAAATCTTCGGCCTATTCTACCGTCTCGATGTCAACATTGAAGGTACAGGCATCGGTTTAGCCGTGGCTAAGAAGATCATGAAATTTCACGGTGGCGATATCCGGGCAGAAGGCTCACCCAGCGGTGGGGCGGTATTTCACCTCACCTTTCCCAACATGGCAACAAGATAGGACGCACCACTTTTCCTGCCTATGCAGTATAATAGGGGCGGAGAAGAACCTTTGTCTGCGCAAGGTAGAAACCTATTCTCATAGGAGCCACTCTCCTACCCTAATAGGAGTTAGCCTCCTTGCCTAATAGGAGTGTGCCTCCTATTAGGGTAGGAGATCGGAACCTATTAGGGTACCTTGATTGCGGGCAGCGAGAAACCAAGTTTATTGCATAAAAAGATGAGGAGCGAGATAATGCCTGACGAGGAAAAGAAGCTACTGCTGGTCGAAGACAGCGATGATCATGCCGAGCTGACCGAGTTTTATGCTAAAGACTGCTGTCCAAGCATCCAGGTGAATCGCCTGCGCGATGGCGCAGAGGCCATGGCCTACATTGAGCAGGTGGAAGCCTCGAATCAGGCCTTACCTTGGCTGGTGCTTCTGGATTTGAAGCTGCCGAAATATGATGGTCACGAGGTACTGGCCAGGCTCAAGCGCAGTATCAAGCTGGCGAAAATCCCGGTGGTGATCTTTTCCACTTCCAACTCTGGTAAAGACATCGAACAAGCCCTGAACAGTCATGCCAACAGCTATATCGTCAAACCAATGGAGGCGGATGGATATGGCACGGTAATCAGCGAAATGCTTTCATACTGGGAGCTGAACCAGCACCATCTTATCCTCAGCAACCAACGCAAGAACGATGCCTGAGCGAAAACTGAATATCCTCTTGATTGAGGATAACGAGGATCATGCAGATCTTTTCGTGGCCAATCTGGCCATGACCGCGTATGCGAGCGCAGAGGTGGTTCGGCACGACACGCTCCATGTTGCTCTTGAGGAGCTGCAAGATAAGCGGTTTGATCTGCTCTTCATAGACTTATCCCTCAAAGACAGCACTATTGCTGAGACCTTGGAACGCTTGCAGGAACTGGCTACCTACTGTCCAGCGATTGTCCTCACCTCCCTCGATGATCGGCGAACCATTCTCGACATCATTAAAAAGGGGGCAGATGACTGCTTACCTAAGTCAGAGCTTAATGACATCCTGCTGGAGCGGATCATTCATTTCAACCTTGATCGGTGGCGGTTGAAAAGGAAGTTGATGAAGAGCGAGGAGGCCTACAGAGACCTTTATCACAACTCGCCCAATATGCTCGGCTGCACTGATGCCAAAACCCGGCGGGTCTTAAGCTGCAACCAGACTTTTGCCGATAAACTTGGCTATGGGTTAGATGAACTCCTTGGTAGGGAGATGTATGCCTTTTACCATCCTGACTGTATAGATCAATACAACAAAGTCTTTGAAGACTTTTTAGTGAGCGGCGTTATCAAGAATGCTGACTTGCAAATGCTGCGCAAAGATGGTGGCACGATAGATGTTTTACTCAATGCCTCGGCGGTGCGTGATGAGCATGGCGAGGTACTCCATTCTCGTTCCACCTGGATCGATGTTACGGAACGAAAAGCAGCGGAAAGGAAGCTCAAGGAAATCCAAAAGCTCAATCGACTGATCATCGAAACCATACCCGACTTGCTCTGGCTCAAGGATGCGAAGGGGGTGTATTTGATTTGTAATCCCCGGGTGGAACAGTTATTCGGCGCAGCAGAGGCGGAGATTGTCGGCAAGACCGATTATGCTTTTACGAACAAGCAGCAAGCAGATACCTGCCGGGAGAGTGACCAGAGTGCTGCTGCCGCAGGCAAGGCTTTGATGACGGAAGAATGGGTAACGTTTGCCGCAGACGGAAAGCAATTGCTGCTGGAGACCACTAAGGTACCGCTCTTCGATGAAAACGGTGTAGTCGCGGCAGTGATGGGTATTGGCCACGACATCACGGAACGGCATGAGGCAGCTCAGAAGGCTGAGGCAGCAAATAAAGCCAAATCAGTCTTCCTTTCCAACATGAGCCATGAACTACGGACTCCACTCAACGCTATTCTCGGCTACACCCAAATCTTCTTGGGTGACGATTCCTTCACGCCTCGGCAGCGGAGTGGGATTAGCACGATCCATCAGGCCGGTGAGCATTTGCTCCTGCTGATCAACGATATTCTCGACATCTCACGGATTGAGTCAGGACGACTGGAGCTTATTGAAACGGAATTCTGCCTCACCCCGTTTCTCAAGGGCATCCGAGAGATTATTCAGCTGCGGGCGCGAGACAAAGGCGTGGACTTCCGCGATGAGGCTACCGAACTGCCTGCGGTGATTATCGCCGATGAGCTGCGATTACGCCAGGTACTGCTGAATCTCCTCTCTAACGCGGTGAAATTCACCAGTTCTGGCTGGTGCTCTCTTCAAGTTCAGGCAGAATCCGCAGGCCACGGTAAGGCGCGGCTGCATATTGCGGTGGAAGACAGCGGTGCAGGTATTTCTGCTGAGGATCAAAAGCTGGTCTTTGAACCCTTTCTGCAAGTGGGCGAGCGGCTCCAGCACCGGGAAGGCACTGGCTTAGGCTTGGCCATTAGCCGGGAACTGGTACGGCTGATGGGCGGTGAACTCCAGCTGATGAGTCCGGTGAATAGTAATCCGCAGAACGGAACTGGGCCAGGGAGTCGCTTCTTCTTCAGCATTGAGGTGCCGATTTCCGAGCATCGGGCCATAGCTGCCCAGCAGCTGCGGAAGGTGACAGGCTACACCAGCCTGCGTAAGTCTGATACGGCCCGCCGGGTACTGGTGGTTGATGACAAGTTATCCAACCGGGCTGTCTTGCGCGATACCCTGGAGCCGCTGGGATTTATCGTACAGGAGGCAGAAGATGGTATCGAGGTGCCTTCTGCCTGTGCGCGTTTCCGGCCTGACATTATCTTGATGGATCTGCGGATGCCTAAGGTTGACGGCTTCTCTGCTGCGGCTCTGCTCAAAGAGCAGCCTGAGTTCCGGCATATTCCGGTGATTGCTGTGACCGCTTCTATTGCTGAGGGTGAAGCCTTCCGCCAGCGTTGTTTACAACATGGCTTTGTTGATTACATTCACAAACCCTTTTCTGCCGGAGAGCTGCTAGAGATCATGGCTGCCCACCTAAAAGTCAAGCTTATCTACAGTGAGACAGGTGGTGAGGAGGCACAAGAACACGAGGAACTGATTCTGCCGCCACAAGCACTGCTGGATCAGCTGGCCTGGCTGTCGGAGATTGGTGAGATCCAGGGACTTACCGAGAAGACCGCAGAAATTGCAGTGCTCGAGGCGGGACGCTACCGGGTCTTTGCCCGCCGGGTGCAGGAATTGGCGGATGATTTTCAGTTTGAGGCCCTGCTTCAGCTCATTTCAGGAACCCGGAAGGAGCCATCATGCACTCTATAAAAGACTCGATTTTGGTGGTCGATGACCAGCCTGCCAACCTCAAGGTGCTACTCTCCTTTCTTCAGGCGCACAACTTTCAGATTTACATTGCTGACAGCGGCACGCGCGCCCTGAACATTCTGAGCAAAGTCTGCCCGGACTTAATCCTGCTGGATGTGATGATGCCAGATATTGATGGCTTTGAAACCTGCCGCCGGATCAAAGGCGACCAGCGGTTAGTGGGCGTGCCAGTGGTCTTTATGACTGCTTTAGACAGTGTGGAGGACAAGGTAGCAGGCTTTGCCGCAGGCGGCGTGGATTACATCACCAAGCCTTTCCAGCAAGTGGAGGTACTGGCCCGGATCAAAACGCATATCATGCTGCGGAAGCGGGAACAGGAGCTGGAGCAGGCTTTAACCGAGATCAAAACCCTGACAGGCATTCTACCGATCTGCTCCTACTGCAAGCAGATCCGCAATGACAAGGGCTACTGGCAGCAGGTCGAGGACTATATCAGCCAGCATTCTGCTGCGCTGTTCAGCCACGGCCTTTGCCCTGATTGTTATAAGAAAGAGATGGATAGCTTTCTGGAGCTAACCGGCAAGGCTAAACATCCGCCAACAGACGCAGGAGAGAGTGCAAAACCACAATAGGTGTGGTTAGCTTTTCGGCAGCTTTTTGGGGGATGGCTTGTTTTCATCCAGCCGAGCTACAGCCTGCATTAATACGTCATGGAGGGGCACGGCCTTGCCGATTACGGCCAGACCAGAGGCAGCTCGGCAGGTACGGATGGCCGGACTGTTCCAAGAAAGCATCTCGGTCACTGCCTCCACGCCGCGTTTCTCCGAGGCCTCTGCCTCAATCAGATTACCCCTGCGGATACGAATGATACCCCGCTGGTTGCCAGCGGAAACCACCACATCAGCGGAATGATGGCCCATGCCGATCAGCTGGAGCAAGTCAGCCAGATGCACGGACTCGAAAAAGGCGCTGCCTGACTCCCGGGCAAAGATGGTGGTCAGGAGGCGGAGCAGTTCCTCTATTTTAAAAGGATATTCAATGATCGCGGCCACGCCGCTGTGATAGGCTGAACGCCTCAGTTCCTCAGTCAGCTCGCTGCTGTATAACACCACGTGCGTGTCAGCGTGCCAGCGGCGAACATGCAGCAGCAGCTCAATGCCGCTTTCGCCAGAAAGCTGGACATTGGCCAGGACCAGATGGACCGTAAACCGGCTAAGTATCTCGCGGGCCTTGTCAACGCTGGCAGCAAAGGCGGTTTGATAAGTACCGCCATAGGGCAGCAGGGCCTCGCGCAGCTCCAGCATGAAGTCCTTGTCCCGGTCAACGATCAGAATGTTCTTACGGTTCATGGCGGACAGCGCCTTGTGCTTGTTTCTTGGTTATTCAAAATAGTCTGGCAGCTCTTGCCCGTCTGGCTGCGGCAGGATGTCGCCCACCGGGATATTCCGACCGATCAGGGTTTTCAGAGCAACCAGGTTAACTAAGCTCTCCAGCCCTGTGCCGCCGTGGGTACGGAGATGCGTGAGCAAGGTTTTGACTGCCACTGGCGGATCAACCTTGAAACCAGTCACACGATGGCCTGTAAAGCTCATGATACTGGTGAAAGATTTGTCCCGGTTGAGAGCAGCAATGCCTTTGGCCAGTGCATCAGCAGATTCCTCCTGCTCCAGCTCGTCGAGGATCTCATTGACCGCGCCAAGGTAGTTTTCTACCTTTTCGCCGGCGATCAGCAGGTCTAATCCCACGTCCAAATTGTACATCCGGTCGAGAAAATCTTTGATCAGACCGCCCTGAATAATCGAGCCATGCTGGGGGGCGATCATTTCTGGGGTTGGATCGAGGTTGCGAATGCGGGAAACCGCCAGCTTAAGCGCATCTCGCGAGGGCATATAGAGTTGATGGAAGGTCTTGATGCCTTCCCACGAGGCTTCATTGGCGTAAAGGTCTGGGCTATAGGATAGACCGCCAAAGAGATCGCCGGAAAAGAGGATGCGGCTGCGTTCATCGTAGTACATCATCGCCCCTCGGAAATGGCAGAAGGGTGAAGGGACGAAAATCAGGCGGCAACCTCCTGGCATCATGGCTCGATGATGCCGGTAACTCTCCACGGCCTTGAAGCGACTCGCCTTAAGGCCGAAGAAATGGATGAGCCGCCAAGTGTCCTCGGAGGCTACCACCATGCACTGCGGATTGAGCTTCTGGATATAGGCGGAATTGGGAGCGACATCCGGGTCTTGGTGGTTGATCAGGATGCCGTGCAGCTTTTCTAGTCCACCAATAATCGGGGCAACAGCCTTTTGCAGGCAGGTCAGCAACTCTGGTGGGCCAGGATCGATAATGATATTGGACTGCCCCTTGTCATGCGGATAGCAAAGAAGATAAACGTTTACCTCCAGCAGGGATTCAGAACGGTTGGCCAGCCACCAGACGTTCTTGCGCAGTTCAACGGGTTTCATTGGTTTATTGTCCATGATTGGCAGGATAAAAGGGATTTTGCGGCTCAGTCGTTTGGCTCTGTGTATATCTTATCGCATTTAAGAAACGTTCTCAACTTGCCGCCCCTGCCCCCATGTTTTCAGCCTATTAAGTCGCCTCTAAGGAAAACTCTTGGAAATTGTTATATAATACGGCATGAACACGAAAAAATGAAGGGAAAAATCCAGCGACTGCCCTCTTTCTCGCAGCAGAAGGTTGACATTACCGTTTCGCCTGAGTAAGCTCAAATCTGAGGTTTTTCAGTTCCGTTTTCAATCCCAGAATAGGAAGGAGATGCCATGATGTTCAAGAAACACACCGTTGCGTTCGCTTTTGCTGCCTCGTTGTTGTTGGTTCAAACCGCTTCGGCCCGGGAATTCGCCGACATTTACACGGATTGCGGCTTGGGTGCAGTGATTGCCCCCCGTACCCCAGCGGTTGCCGCCGTGACCAACGTCACTTTTGACCTGGGCACCACCGCTATTATTTCCAATGTCTCCTCGCCAGATACCTGCCAGGGAGGCAAAGCCGTTGCTGCTGCCTTTATTCATGAGGCCTACGATTCTTTAGAGGCTGATTTGGCCCGTGGTCAGGGAAAATATCTGGATTCACTCGCTGCATTGGCCGGAGTAAGCAAAGATGGCAAGGATACCTTTGCTGCTAGCCTGAGAAAAGATTTTGCTGCTTCAGTAGCTGCGAATGGTTACGCTGACCAGACTCGTTTCCAAAAGGCTGAAAACCTGTATAATCTGGTTTATCGGCAGCCAGAGAGCAGAAGCTAATCCGCCTTCTGACTGGACAAGGTATCTCCTGCAAGCCATTACCAGAAGTTCCCCGCAGCATGGCTTGCAGGGGTACTTAACGAACCCGCCGCTGCAATTCGTCGCAAATTATACTCGGTAGCAAAGAAGTTCGGCTTGGCCAGAAAGGAGTTCTGCCAACTTGCAGAGGAGTCTGGCCGAGCAGGAAAGGAGTTGTACTCGGCAAGAAAGGAGTCTGACCGACTCCCAAAGGAGTTTTGCCAAGCCGGAAAGAAGTTCTGCCGACTTGCAGAGGAGTCTGGCCGAGCAGGAAAGGAGTTTGGCTCGGCAGCAAAGAAGTCTGGCCGACTACCAAAGAAGTTTTGCCAAGCCGCAAAGGAGTTCTGTCGACTTGCAGAGGAGTCTGGCCGACTACAACTCCTTGCCAACCGAGCAGAAATGGTTTCCACACAGCTTGAATACCTGCCGAAGTTACCTCGACTGCCCGCCGCCTCCTGTTGAACGCTGAATCACGATGTATCCAAGCAAACATGACTGAGGCAAGAGGTCTAACCAGTGCGCCTGCTGCTTTCAGGCTACTTCAGGTTGCTTGCCTTCTTTTCTGGATATTTTTCTGCTGTTGCCAAGCTGCTGTTGCCGGGCCGTTCAATCTCAGCGAAGCTCGAATAAAGCAGTTAGCCCAGCATCCAACTTGGTTGAAGCTGCTCCATTTTGATCGCGAAGGCAGGCAGAGCGAAATTTTGACCGCAGATTTCTTTCTCTCGCCTGCTGGCCAGCAAGATCCGCAGGCCGAACTGCTCGCTGATCTCGCGGCTTATGCCGCGCCTTGGCCAGAAAACGGCGACAGCCACGCCCGCTGCCGTTTTCCGGCCCGTTATTTCTGGTTAGCACAGCAAATTAACCTGCCCAACTACTCGCTTCGCAATTCCCAGTGCCCAACCTTTTCCCGCTGGTCGCTGCCGGACAAGGTGCAGTCCATCAGCCTTTTTCTCGTCAGCGGTTATCTCGGTAATCCGGCCTCGGTGTTTGGCCATTCCTTGCTCAAACTCAACACGGGTGCGCAGGACGACCAGGCTGGGATGTTTGATTTGACGGTCAGCTACGGTGCCTTGGTGCCGCAGGATGAACCAGTCTGGCGGTACATCCTGCGCGGCCTTGGTGGCGGCTATCAGGCCGGTTTCTCCGACCGCTATTTCTACACCCAGGACTTGGTTTACTCCCGCACCGAGTTTCGCGATATTTGGGACTACGAGCTGCTGCTTTCAGATGCGCAGCGCACCCTGCTGATCCTGCATCTCTGGGAGGTCTTGGGCAAGAAATTCACCTATTATTTCCTTGATAAGAACTGCGCCTTCCGGCTGTCCGAGCTGGTGGAGCTGGTGATTGACGAACCACTGCTGGGAAACGCGCGCGTTTGGTATGCGCCGACCGAAACCTTTCATCGCCTCGAAGACATCGACCAGGCAAGGAAGGCAGCAGGCCAGCCAGGTTTGATTAAGGCGGTGCGCTTTATTCCCTCGGCGCAGCGCAAACTGTATCATCAATTCAGCCTGCTCAAACCAGAAGAACAGGAGCTTGCGCAGGCAGTGATTCAGCAAGGGCCAGATGTCCTACATAAGCAGCTGGCCAGACTGAAGCAAGAACGGCAAGCGGAAGTCTTGGACACCCTGCTGGCCTACAGCAACTACCGCCTGACTGCCGAGCAGCCCTCGCCTAGCGCGGCGACCAAAGCAGCTAAAAACCAGTTGCTGCCTGCCCGCTTTCTCCTGCCGCCGAGTACCGAGCCTCTCAAGGAAGTTCCTGCGCTGGATTCGCCCGCTGCTGGCAATCGGCCCCTGCTTACCGGCTTCGGCTTGGGCTATGAAGAGGAGCGAGGCGGCTTTCTGCGCTTACATGGGGCAGCATTTGTGCAGGAGACTTTAGGCCGAAACGGTCTGGAAGGTGATGAACTGGCCATCTTGGATACCGCCATCGGTATGGGTGAGGAATTCTTTCTTGAGCAGCTTGATCTCATTAGAATCCGCAAGATCAAGACAGACTTCATGGCCACAGAAGAGGAGAATCCCTGGTCGTGGCAGCTGCGTACTGGGGTTGCGCAGGATGATGGCGACTACGATGCCGTCTTTGCTTTCGGCGCAGGCAGGGCCTGGCAACTCAGCCCGCAGTTTACCGCCTACGCCATGACTGATGCTGCCGCCCACAGCTTGGAGCCGTACCTTCGCCTGCGCCCGCATCTCGGTCTGCTCGCTGGCACAGGCGATTGCAAAGGCCGCCTGCTGGTCGGCCTGGAAAGCACTGACTATCAGGGCGACACGCAGCCGTTTGTCAGCGCAGAAATGCAGTGGGGACTCGCTCGCCAGACCTCTTTATTTATCGGCATCGAACAGGCAGAGAATGCGAAATTCTCTGCCGAGCTGAAGTGGTTCTGGTAGGTAGAAGGAGGAAAAAGAACGACAGGAACGGGCGGCGATTGCATCATAGCGGTTCTTCCGGTAAACTTGCCGCGTCTTCAGGCGGAGCAGTGCCGCCTGAGCGTGCGCTGTGAACCAAGACTTCGCAGATTCGGGAATACCCTTGAACATCTGCTGAACAAGTCAGCCCTTGTGGATCAACCCGAACCGGTCGCCTGCATGAATCTGCCAGAACCAACGCCCAAACTCCCCAACTCTGTCTATGGATACGTGGCCTTAGTCGCTCTGTCCACCCTGTTCTACGAGTTGAGTCTGATCCGGGTGCTGGACATCCTCTGGTATCCGCATTTTGCCTACATGGTCATTACCTTGGCCCTGCTCGGCTTTGGCATTGCTGGCGTAGCGACCTCGCTTTTTGCGCATCGCTTGGCCTGGATACCGCCGGTTGCCCTGGCCTTGACATTGACCTTAGCAGCCAGTTACATTGGTATCTTTGTGCTGCTCAGTCACTTCAAGGTCGATTTCGTCAACTTTGCCAGCATTGGCTCGCTGGCCTTGCGGGTCTTCTGCGCCTTCAGCGGCCTGCTGATTCCCTTCTTCCTCAGCGGTTTGATCCTCTCCCTGCTCTTCACGGAACATGCCGGACGCTTCGGCAAGCTTTACGCCTGGGATTTGGCTGGGGCCTCGCTCGGCTGCGTTTTGGTGCCTCTGCTGATTCCGTCTTTTGGTGGGCCAGGCCTGCTCTTTGCTGCTGCCGGGTTAACGCTGGCCGGAACCGCTTTCCTTATCAAGGAGAACAAGCTCCGGCTACCGCTCCTCCTGCTTGCTGCCCTTACCACTAGCTGGACTTTTCTCGGCAAAGGCGACAAGGATTATCTGGAAATCCCCTTTCACATGGACAAACGCGGCTTCATTTCCCTGACCGAGCAGCCGCCTCTGAAAACCGTCTGGGATCGCATCGCTCGCATTGATCTCATCCGTTACAGTGATAATTTCACCTGGATTGCCTATGATGGCGGCTCGCAGACCAGCTACTTTTATGATTTTGACGGTGATTATTGCAAGCTGCGGCAGGAGCTGCCAGAGAATGCTGTCCGTCATTTCTGGGATCGTTTCGTCTTTGCTTCGCATTGGCTCAAAGAGGGCACTGGAGCGAGGGTGCTCGTCATTGGTGCCGCAGGTGGCCAGGAGACCAAGGCGGCCCTAGCCTTTGGTGCCAGCGAGGTTGATGCCGTGGAAATGGTGGGTTCCGTACTGCGGCTGGGCAAGGAGAAATACGCAGTTGAACCCTACAACAACCCCAAGGTCCATGCTGTCCAAGGTGAAGGACGGAGCTTCCTGCGAGCCAGTAGCAAACCTTATGACATCATTCAGATGATGTCTAACCACACCTCGACCAGCATTGCCGCCGGTTCCGGCGCAGTCTCGCCCAACTACCTGCAAACGGTAGAAGCCTACCAGGAATACTTCAGCCATTTGAGTGCGAACGGATTACTGCATATCAATCATCATGTCTATCCCAAGATGCTGCTGATTGCCGCCAAGGCTTGGCAGGACTTGGGCCGAGAGAACTTTGCCCAGCATGTGCTACTGTATTACTCTGATGCCTGGGCCAATCTGCCTACCCTGTTGATTAAGATGTCACCGTGGACACGGCAGGAGTTTGACCGGGTGCATTCCCTGCTGGGTGGTCAGTTTAAGCTCATCCATAACCCACTGCTGGCACCGAAAGCAGAGAAAATCGCGCCTGGCTTCTTTACAGGACAGCTACCACCTGAGCTGGAGGCAGCCATTCCCTACCGCATAGAAGTCTCCACTGATAATCAACCCTTCTTCAACCACCTGCGCAAGCGGCTGGGGCCAGTATCCACTAAGGAACCCTATGTGGATAGAGCTGTCCGGGTGCT
Organism: Candidatus Electronema sp. PJ; assembly: GCF_048287395.1. NCBI lineage: Bacteria > Pseudomonadati > Thermodesulfobacteriota > Desulfobulbia > Desulfobulbales > Desulfobulbaceae > Candidatus Electronema > Candidatus Electronema sp. PJ. The sequence continues at coordinate 27,245 of NZ_JBLWEO010000042.1, forward strand.
GCTCAATGATTCGATCAAGCACGGGGTGCCGATGGATGTGATCCACCTGCTTGTCACTGCCGGGGCAGCGTTGGCCCTGGCAGTTCTGTGCCTCTTTGGGCCGCTGTTCTTTTCGCAGGTTGGCAGAGATAAATGGCGCGGCAAACCTGCTTTTATCACCTACTTTGCCTGCCTCGGGGCAGGCTTCATTGCCATTGAGTTGATCTTCATCCAGTTCTTCCATAAGCTGGTTGGATATCCACTCTACACCTACGCTGCTGTTGTCTTTGCTTTTCTACTCGCAGCCGGTGCAGGCAGCTGGCTCTGCGATACCTTGGCTCTGCCCAAAAGACGCTTAGGCCGCTTCCTGCCCTTCATCGGTATTCCATTATATGGCACCTTCTTGGTATTGCTCCAAGAACCACTGCTGGATTTCTTCCTCCAGTGGTCAACAGCTCTCCGCATTCTGGCGACAGTCGTGCTGATTTTCCCGCTGGGCCTTTTCTTAGGGATGCCCTTTGCGATTGGCATTGCTGGTTCTTATCAGAAGGGCCGAGGCGCAGTGGGCTGGGCCTGGGCGATCAATGGTCTCTTTACTGTACTGGGGAGTGTGTTGAGTGTTGTCGCCGCGACGTATATTGGCTTTGTCTTAACTATCTACGCTTCCTTTCTGCTCTATATCTTCGCAGGACTCCTCCTGCCGCGTTTTGCCCTGCTCACACTTCATGAAGATCAACCAATATTACTCGATAGCCCAGCTGGTGCATGAAGGTCGTGCCCTGGCTGATGCCAGCATCGACACTGTTTCCTTTGATTTGTTCGACACCCTGCTAATCCGGCGTATCCATGATCCAGACATGGTTAAGCCAGCTGTTGCCCGCTATATCTGCAACCGGGCCGCTGGCATGGGTATCAGCAAGAGTTGGCCCTATATCCTTAAGCTGCGCAATACCTTTGAAAAGGAGCAGCGAGCAGCGACTGGCCAACGCTTCCCTGATCAAGAGGCCCGCTATCCTGACTACATGGGCCGGGTGGTCAACACCGTGTTTGGCGAAGCCGCTGACCACGAGATCCTGCTCCAGGAAATCACGGACTACGAGCTGTCCTTAGAGAATGCCGTCCTAGTGCCCCGCGCCGAGTTGGTGGCTTGGCTACGAGAGCTGAAAGAGCATGGCAAGCGGGTGCTGATCGTCTCGGATATCTACTTGCCAGCCAGCCATCTTGAGCGGCTGGTAGCACATGCTGGCTTCTTAGATCAGGTTGATGCTGTCATTTCTTCGGCAGATAGCTTCCGGGCTAAGGCTTCAGGTTGTGCCTTCCCGATGCTCCAGGAGCGATTCGCATTAGACTACGACCGCTGGCTGCATGTGGGGGATAATCCCATCTCTGATGGCCTGCGCCCGCAAGAGCATGGTATCAAGGCCCTCGTCCTGCGGGACGGCAGGGAGAAGCTGCGCAAATCGCTGGCCAAGCGTTACTGCAACTACTCCCTTGGCCAACACTTTTACCGGGGCCGAGCTGTGCAGCAGATTATGCTGCCGCTTGAAGCAGAGAACATCCCCCAGCACCCGCTGTATGTGAAAGGCTTCAATGTCTTTGCCCCGCTCTTCTCGGCCTTTATCCAGGGTATTGCTGAATACTGTCTGCATTCTGGAATCAAACGCATCTTTTTCTTCTCCCGTGAAGGTTGGCTCTTTGAGCAGATCTGGCATGAAGTGGCCCCTCGGATTTACGCGGGAGCTGTCTTGCCTAAAGTATCCTACCTCTACGTTAGCCGGATGGCCTTAGCCCCGGCCAGCTGCGCCTATGCTGGCCTGGATCGGGAACATGCGGACATCGTTTTCCTGCCAGCGGGCAATCGCGACTTCCGCGATGTCTGCCGGGTCTTTGGCTTACAGCCAGAACCCTTTGCCCCTTTTCTCGCCAAGCATGAGATCAACCAGGAAACCGTGCTGTCCCCGATTCATGAGGGCTTTATTCCTGAGAATCGCATTCGCTTCAATGAGATGTTGGAAGAGGAGGAGGGCTTTCAGGAAGAGGTACAGCGACAAACGCTGGCAGCCAGCAATGCCTTGAACTGCTATCTGGAAGAGCAAGGCTTTTTTGCCTATCCTGATGTCGCGCTGGTGGATATTGGTTGGTTGGGCACGATTCAACGCTTCCTGCACCGAGCTGTGGCGCATCGCCGCGATGCACCGCGTTGCCAAGGCTTGCTCTTTGGAGCCAGCCGGGGGCTTGCGTATCCAGAAACCCCACGTAATCAGATCAAGGGGCTGGTCTATGACCGAGATCGCTTTGATCTGGCTGCTTCAGCCCTGCTTGCCAATCTCGATCTGTTTGAGGAAATTTGCCGGGCACCGCATCCTACGCTCAATGCTTACCGCTTGGCTGATACGCCTCAAGATTATGAGCTGGTTTTCCGGCGCGACGATGACGCAGCTGCCCAAGCGGAAAAGGCCCACAGCGCGCATTTCCAGCCCCTGCAACAAGGGATCCTGGCAGGGGCGCGCCAATATGGCTATGCCAATGCCTTGCTCGGCTTTACCTTTGCCGAACTCCGGCCCTGGCTCAACTATCTCCTGCTTACCCGCCTTGCGTTCCCCAAGACGAGCGAGATCGAGGAAATCCGGCAGCAGCAGCACTTAGATGACTTTCACGGCCAGCATCAAAGCAAGATGCGCCCTGACCTGCGAAGGCTTTGGCAACGCTCCTCTTTCGCCCTGCGTTGGCGACCTTTCCTGCGCACCGAATTGTTCTTCCGGCAAATAAGAGAGCGGCTCAAGCAATAACTGAGCCTGCTGCCTCAAACATTTGTGCCCTTGCAACTCACTCGTACATGTGCGATAATCTCGTTCATCCCTAGAGAGGAAACTGACTCGAGCGAGATAAGCAAAGTGACTCGAGCGAATGAAGCAATCTCACTCGAGCGAGGTACTTTATCTCACACTATGGTGTGAGCTTAAGTCACACTACGGTGTAAGTGTGCCTCACACCATGGTGTGAGTGTGCTTCACACTACGGTGTGAGGCTGAGTCACACGATGGTGTGAGTTCAGGCCACCGGCTAGAGCTGTTGCCTATGAAGACAATTAAGCAGAACCTGCGATGAAAGAACAATACGTTACCGGCCCAAACTATGATTTAGGTGAGGGCGAGATCGGACGCATCGTCCACACGCTACTCTGTAATAAGGTCATCCCTTTGGGCAACCTGGGTTTTGGCGCAACGTTGAAAGGCCAGCTGGTCTTGCTGCTTTCGCACAGCTTGGGTGGGCTGCTCTTCCCCTTGCTCGTGCCCTTTGAAGATAAGCTCCATCAACTTTATCAGCGGATTAGAAAACGGTAAATGATGCACACCCGCAAGAATTTGCTGGCCTTTGCCGCAAGCATGCTGGTGTTTGCCGCTCTTTTTGCCGTCTGCAAGATTGAGCTGGCTGGGGCAGACTTTCTCGAAGTGCTGATCGAGCTGGATCACCGCGACCGTCTCCAGGTCTTTTATGCAGTTGGCGGCGGGGATTTCACTGAAACGAATTCGGTCTTCTCAGAAATGATTGAGCCAGGCCAGGTGCAAAAGGTGCGGATTCGCCTCCATCATGCTCCGGCAAGAAAACTGCGGCTTGATCTGGGTGAGCAACCTGGCACAGTGCAGCTGCACCAACTCACCGTAGCTGGTTCTTTTGCCGAAGATATCACTCTTCAGCCCACAGCCATATTCCGTTTATTCAAGAGCCAGGCGGCGAATACGGTTGTACAGCTCAAGCAGGATTGGTTAGAAGTACAAACCAGTGCCGATTCCTTTCTGGTGTGCACCAGCCCGCTTCTTACGCCGAAGCCGTTTCTGCTCTGGGGTCTCCCCCTGCTTTTCTCGCTTCTCTTCTTTCTCCTGATACAGCAGATCGAACTGGCCCAGCTTGCGCCTTTGGCGGATCTCCGCAGCAAGCAGCCGTCGCTCGGGGAAAACATTGCTGCCCTGGATGGCTTGCGGGGCCTAGCCATGCTGATGGTAGTGGCTGATCATACCTGGGGTTGGTTTTCGGGCGTAGGCCGCAGCGGGGTCTGGATTTTCATGAGCCTAAGTGGCTTCCTGCTGGCAAGACCGTTTGTCCGCCAGCCAGAACGGGCGTTGTCGCTATCCTGCTGGCAGCATTTCTTTCTCCGTCGCATGCAGCGGATTCTCCCTGTCTATTATGCCTATATCCTGGTGGTTTTCTTCTTACATGGCCGCCTGGATGAGGCGATGCTGCATTTCTTCTTCCTCAAAGGGAGCGGGCATCTCTGGGTTGTGCCCCAGGAGATGATCTTCTATTTACTCACTCCGCCGCTCATGCTGATCAGCCTGCTGCTGTTCCGCATTCGGCCTTGGCTGGTACTACCAGGGCTGCTGGTTTTGATCCTGCTGGCCAATCATTTTGCTGAGGCTGTGCAGCTGCATGGCGGCCTGCATGATGGGATTCCGCTCTACTTTGGGGTGTTCCTTGGCGGTGTGCTAGCGGCCTGGCTGCACAGTGCTTGGCAACAGCTCCAGCCTCATCTTCAGCAGCAAGCCAAACCCTGGGCTGCGGGCCTAGCTGGCCTGATCGTGCTGGTCTTTGTCCTTTTCTCGCATCAACGGAACTGGGGCGGCCATCGCTTCTTGGCTCTGCACTACTTTCCTTACTTTGCCGCTGCCGCTGCTGGGTTGATCTTGGCAGTGTTGGCGAGTGGGCAGACCTTGCCTGTGCGCTGGCTCTCCTGGACACCTTTGCGGGCAATCAGCTTAGTCTCATTCAGCATCTATCTCTGGCACCCGCTGCTCCTGGAAGTCATTCGTAAGGGCGCAGTGCAGTACTGTGGCAAGACGGTGGTCGGCTTCCCTTTCTTCCTCTCGACCTTACTGCTCAGTTATTGCTTTGCCTGCGGCACCTATACCTTGCTGGAACGACCTTTTCTCCACTCCTCCTGAATTCTTCTTTCTGTGACCATGCAGCTCGCCAGCCTGTTGCCCCATTTTGCTGCGGCCCAGCCTCTATACGGGCTGGGTCTGGACACAACCTTAGCTGAAGAGAAGGCCGCGCCACCCAAGCACTGGCTGTTCATCTTGATTTTATTCCTGCTCTTCAGTACAAGTTATTTTGTCCTGATCTTCAATAGGGCCTTGATTGAGCTGGAACTGGAGACAAACACTTGCACAGTCCTGAAATTCTACTGGCCAAACCAGCAGGGCAACTACAGTGAAAAGCACGTGGCCAAGTTACTGATTAAACCGAGTGAAAAGCACTATGCGGTGCGGGTCACAAATCTTTCTCAGCTTGATCACCTGCGCTTTGATCCAACAGAGAACAAGGCCGCGCAAATTACAGTTCGGCGCATTACTGTGCAGCAGAGCGGCTTTCCGCTCTATCAGTTGCACAGCCCTGCTGATTTTGCTGCACAGCTCCAAGTCATGGCTGATGTGGATAACCTGACGCTCTTGCCAGAAGGCGGGATCCAGCTTCAGATCAGCAAACCAGATGCGCAGCTCAAGCTGGCCCTGCCCCACATGGAACGGCATATCCCGTGGCTCAAAGAGCTGCAACATGGGCTGCTGATCCTGCTGCTGGCTGCTGGTTGCTATGGCTTATCCCGCCTCTTTGCGCAATGGCTGGACTTTATACCTGTGCTGGCAGTCTTTGTCCTGGCTTTGATCTTGGTTATGGCAGTCATCAGTGCCTATAACACCCATCCTGATGAATCTGTGCATGTCGCGGCCAGCGAGTATTACACCCAACACAACCTGCCACCCAAGATCGGAGATCCGGCCATTACCCATACCTACAGTGCATACGGGGTGTCGCGGCTGCATTCAGGTGAGATCTATTATCTCGTAGCTGGAAAATATCTGCGCTTCCTGAATCCGTTCCAATTAGAGCCGTACTTGGCCTTGCGCCTGTTGAATGTCTTTCTCTTCTTGGCCTTGCCCCTTTGCGCGTTCCGGCAGACAGCGTTTCGCAGCTTTCTCCTGGTGGTCTTGCTGTCTCCGCAAATCTGGTACATCTTCAGTTATGTGGATTCCGAGGGCCTGGCCCTGGTTATCTGCCTGTTCGCAGCCTATCAGCTGGCTGTGGTTGATTCCTCACTCAACTGTCTCCTGCGTGACGAACCAGCCAGGTATGGCTGGCTTACCTCGCTCTGGCTCGGCCTGCTTTTTGGCCTGCTCTTGTTACAGAAGCAGAACTTCTATTTCCTCTATGTCTTCTTCTTGCTCTATTTCCTGTGGCGGATCCGGGTTGCGCCGGTCGTCTGGAGTAAACGGATGCTGGCTCGCTTTATTACCATTATCATGACTGGCAGTCTGCTCATTACTGCTGTCCTGGTCACAGATGCTTGGATCAATGAGTTCCGCAAAGGGGAACTCACCTTGGCTGCTCGTGAGCAGTATGCAGAAACAATCTACAAGCCGAGCACCCCGCTGAAAGAGAAGCATCTGTATCTTCAGCTGCGGGACAGAGGCATTTCCTTGTGGCACATGCTGACAGTTGAACGCTGGGCAGGGAAATCCTTCCGCACCGCCTTTGGGGTCTATGGCTACACGCAGTATTCCGCTCCGTTTGTCTATTATGACTATGTACAGACCCTTGGCCTGCTGCTCTTGCTGACCTTGATCGTTTCTGTTGTCTGGCGCGGGGGTTGGGCTGGCTTGACGCTGCTTGGCATCGCAGGTGGCTGGACAGTGTTTTTCCTTGCGGGCCTAATTCATCACGCCTGGACTGTTGACTTCCAGGCGCAAGGCCGCTATTTGTTACCTATGGTGCCCATGCTCGCGATGCTGTATTATCACTGCCAACAGCTGGTGATAAGGCCGATCTTCTCAGGGGTATTCTTTCTTCTCTTTTTGCTTTCCGTGTATAACTTTGTCTTTGTTGGTCTGCATGACATTGGCAAGGTGGTTCTATAAGCTCTCTTTAGCTCAGGTGCAATTATGTTGGTAAAAAATACTCTCTTGCGGCTAGCAGTTCTCTCCGCTCTATGGGCTGCATCCTGCCAAGCAGGGCAGCAGGAATTGGTTTGGTCGCAGTCGGATGGTCTGCGCCATGAAATTTATCACAGCTCCAGCCAAGATGGCGTTTGGGCAGCACCGGAGAAACTGACCAACGACAACGCCAACAAGCTCCATCCAGCCTTTGCCATTGCTCCAGATAGCAGCAGATGGATCTTCTGGTCAGCAGTCAATCCAGACAGCATCTCGATCAGCTATATAGTGGGCCAAGACGGCAAGTGGTCAGAGCCAGTTAAATTGGAGATGCAAGATCTCAGCGCGGCCATTGCCCCTTCAGTCATGATTGACAAGACTGGCGTGGTTTGGCTGGTCTGGGCAGGCAATAACGGCGGCCAAGATGAGATCTACTGGACCCGGCATGCACATTCAGCCTGGCAAAAGCCGCAATTGATCAACAAGGCCAATCAGGTTCCTGACATTCGCCCGGAAATTGGCCACAATGAACAGGGTAAGCTGGAGGTACGCTGGGAAGGCTTCCGAGATGGCCACTATGTGCCTCTGCTTTCAACCTATACAGAGGGTAGTTGGTCTCTTGAGGAGGAGTTTGTGCAAGAAGAGGAGGAGCAGGAAGTAAAGCCTATCCTGCCTGAATTCGTGCCCAAAGATAGTCAATACGTGCTGCTGGATGTACCTATGGTAGGCAAGGAGGCCAACGCGAAATGAAACTCTATACCTGGCCGCTGTTCTGTGCCGGTCTGCTGCTCTGCTGGGTTGGTCAGGCAGAGAGCTTACCTGTGACCACTGCGCCTAAAGCTGCGAAGCCTGTTCCTAAAGCTGATGTGGTGCTCTGCTTTGGCGATTCTATTACAGCGGGGTATAAGAATAATAGAAAAATTGCCTATCCGACCTATTTGCAAGATCTGGTCGATTCAACCAAGAAATCTCTGGTGGTAATCAACGCTGGTAAAGGTGGCGAGAATACCTTTCAGGGCCTTTCCCGCTTTGACAAGGTCCTGGCCGATTCTCAGCCGAAGTACGTAATCATTATGGAAGGGGCAAACGATGTTGTAGAACGGCTTTCGCCGTCTGCCACCAGTTTTAACCTCCAAAACATGGCGCAAAAGGCCAAAGCAGCCGGGGCAGTGCCGATTATGTCCACTATTACCCCGAATTCTAACTCTGATTTTGCCCCAGAAAACTACAATCCCGAGATTGTCACTGCTGCGGCCAACGCTGGTTTCACCTTGGTGGACACCTATAGCCGGGTGATCACAGAGTGGAAGAATATCAACACGGATGGCCTACATCCAAACGCCAGGGGCGCGAAGATGATTGCCGAAGGCTTTGCCGAGCAGGTGCAAGGTATCAAGAAGAGCGAAGAAGAGGCCGCCAGTAGCAGCGGGGGCGGCGGCGGTTGTTTCATTGCCACGGCTGCCTACGGCACTGCTCTGCAACCGCAGGTAGTTCTACTGAAGAAATTCCGCGATCTGCGCCTGTTGACCAACGCGCCAGGCCAGGCCTTTGTCCAATGGTACTATGCGGTTTCACCACCCATTGCTGACTTCATTGCCCAGCATGAGTTGGCCCGACTCACCGTGCAGATCGCCTTACTGCCACTTCTCGCAACAGCCTGGCTCTTGGTTGAAGCCACGCTTTTCCAGCAGATCACCCTGCTGCTGGCCGCTCTTACTCTGCTGACGAGCGTCTGGATGAGGCGGCGAATTAACAGCAGCCAGAGACCATAATCAGCTGGCCAGGGCGAGCTATTCCTTGAGCTTGAGTAATAGCTCGCCCTCTCGCACCTGAATGCTTTCCACTCCCGCACCCAAGCTCTGCCAGAAACCGGGCTGGCCGCCAAACTCCTGCATCAGGTCAATGTTCTTCAACCCACCCAGCCAAGCATTGGGCAAGGGCACGCCCATCAGGGACACGCCTTTGAGAACCACCACAGGCCGCCCGTCCCGATAGGCCAATTCCGCGCCAGCCTTGATCCGCAGGGTTTTGCCTCCGAGCACCGGGAAATCAGGATCAAGGGGCAGGAGCAGACGGAGGCTGATTAGATTTTCGGCAAAATCCACAGCCATTTTTTCTGCCAGCTCCGTGTTGTTGGCTAGCAGGCTGTTGATCTCGCGCTCGTTAAAGATGATTTCCCGGCTGGCTCCTTGCTCTGAGTACGGTTCTGGCTGGAGTGGGCCGTTTTCTCGCTCCTCCACCTGCTGCGAACGAGCGGGAGCAGCAACCGTTTCCAGCTGGGTCAGCTTTTGCTCAAGCTGCTGTTCTTCCTGCTGGTCAAGAACGACTGGCTTGAGAGGCTGGGGAAAGAGCCAGATTTTGATCACCACGGCCACCGCAACCAGGGTGAGGAGCATCACAGCCAAGGCAACGGCCAGCAGTTGTTTCCATGAGAAGCCTTTTTCAGGTACAGGGGGAGGTGGAAGCATAGCAAGTTTCTCCGTGTTTTTTGCGCATGGTATTCAGGGAACGTCGTTGCGTCAATAAAGAAATCGCGGTTTTCTCTCAACCTCTACAGGAGCTGCCGCATGATTACGCATATTTCGCAGCTCACCCTTGAGCTGCTGCAAGTTTTTTGGTTGCTGCTGCCAGCCAGTGCGCTGGTCAAACTTCTCAAGTCGCGGCGGTTTAAAGGGTTCATGGGGGAAGTCCGGGTCAATCGGGCTATCCGGCGACACCTAGACCGCCGCGTTTATCACGCCTTCAGCAATGTCACCTTGCCGAGCAACAACGGCACAACCCAGATCGACCACGTATTGATCTCTCCGTATGGGATTTTTGTCCTGGAGACCAAGAACATGCAGGGTTTGATCTCAGGCAGTAAGCAGGAACGCAGCTGGACACAGCAGATTGACTCGCATGTGTGCAGTTTTCAGAACCCGCTGCATCAGAACTACAAACATACAAAGGCACTGCATGAGCTGTTAGGCGTGAGCGAGGCGCATATTTTCTCCTTGATCGTCTTTGTTGGCAATGGCACTTTCGCTACCGAGATGCCAGAGAACGTTGTCCAGGGCAGCAACGTAATTCAACTGATCAAGGCGCGGAACAAAAGGGTGTTTAACGCCGCCAAGATCGAGGCCATCCTCAGCGCACTCAAAACGGCCCAGCTCAAAAACAACTTCAGCACCAGAAGAAAGCATATCCGGCATGTGCAATCCTTAGTCAAGGACAAAGCAGAGCAAGCGCAGCTCTGTCCACTCTGTGGTCGCCCGATGGTACTGCGTGCGGCCAAGCAAGGCAAGAATGCAGGCCGAGCATTCTGGGGTTGCTCGGCCTTTCCACATTGTAGCGGGACAAGAAATGCGGCCCGCGACCGAATATAAAAGCCTGTTGGCCAGCTAACACTCGTTGGTAGCTCGCTAACAACCTTCTTTGGCTCGGCAACACAAGGTTGTTGCTTAACAGAAGAAGGTTCTTGCCGAGCAACAACTCTTTGTGGCTCGGCCACAACTCTTTCTGGCTTAACCAGAACCTTTTGTGGCCAAGCAAGAGAAGGTTCTGGCTCGGCAGAAGAAGGTTGTTAGCAAGCAAAAACTCTTTGTATCTCGGCAACAACCTTTTGTGGCTTAACAACAACCTTCTTCTGCTCGGCCAACACCTTTTGTTGTCGAGCAAGAACCTTCTTCTGCCTAGCCGCAGAGGGTTGTCAGGAGAGCGGATTCGCTCCTGATTCAGCAAAAGCTCTCTCTTGGTTAGCACAAACTGAAACGGCCAAGGCAGCGGCCTTGCGCAGAGATGCCGAAATCCTGTTGCTTCCGCCAGGATTCTTGGTACAGTAAGTAGAACAAATTTGTTCGGTCCGCAGGAGGCATTCCGGCCTACCCAGAAACGTCCTGGTCTGCCTTGTCATTCAAGAGCATCTTGCCCAGCAGCAGAGAAAAATGATCAAAGAAGCTATCGCCCAAGTTGTCACTGGCCAACATCTTGCCGAAGAGCAGATGACTGCGGTTATGCAGGAAATCATGAGCGGCCAAGCCACTGATGCCCAAATCGGTTCCTTTATCACGGCCCTGCGCATGAAGGGCGAGACCATTGATGAGATAGTCGGGGCAGTGCGCGTGATGCGCGAAAAGGCCACTTTTGTTGATACCGGGGTAGATACGGCTGCGGGCGAGGTGCTGCTGGATATTGTCGGCACGGGCGGCGATGGTTCTGGCACGTTCAACGTTTCTACCACGTCTGCCTTTGTAATTGCCGGGGCAGGAATCCCTGTGGCCAAACATGGCAACCGAGCGGTGTCGTCAGCCTGCGGGAGCGCGGATGTCTTAGAAGCCTTGGGCGCAGATCTGACCATGTCGCCGGAACGGATGGCGGAATGCGTGCGCACTGTAGGCCTTGGTTTCCTGTTTGCGCCCATGTTACACGGGGCCATGAAATATGCGATTGGCCCGCGCCGCGAGTTGGGCATCCGTACCATCTTTAATATCCTCGGCCCACTGACTAATCCAGCCCGAACGAACGTGCAACTCACCGGTGTATTCGCCAAAGAGCTGGTTGTACCGATTGCCGAAGTCCTCAGCAGGCTGGGAATGCAGCGTGCCCTGGTTGTTTGGGGGGAAGGTGGCATGGACGAGTTGACTGTTACCGGTACCTCCCACCTTGCTGATGCGCATAACGGCCAGGTGAAGAGTTCCACCGTAACACCAGAGGAACTTGGCTTCCAGCGCGCCGAGTTCGCCGAGATTAAAGGTGGCAGAACTGCGGCAGAATCGGCAGCCCAGGTGCGTGCAGTTCTCAGCGGCACACCTGGCGCAAAGTTGGACATGGTACTGCTCAATGCTGGGGCGGCACTCATGGCTGCGGGCAAGGCCGCTGATCTCCTCGGCGGGATTGCCTTGGCCAGAGAGGTCATCGCTTCTGGTGCGGCCTTGGCCAAGCTGGAAAGTTTTGTGGTCTTTTGCAAACCTGTGTGAACCTTTGACAAGCGAAACACGATGCGTTACCAACTGCTCTTTGCCCTGTTCTGCTCCTGGCTCCTGGCTACCGCTGCGCGGGCTGCTGAACCTGTGCCTGTCCTGGTTTCAATTATGCCGCAGAAATGGCTGGTCGAGCAGATCGGCGGTGAGCTGATCAATGTCCGCGTCCTGCTCGATAAAGGGCAAGATCCCCACGGGTTACAGCCGACTCCAGAGCAGGTGACGACGCTTTTCCGCTCGCGAATCTATTTTGCCATTGGCTTGGAGTTCGAGCAGGAGCTGTTGCGGAAGATCAGGCAGTCTGAAACCAAGGTGCGAGTGGTAGATATCTCAGCCGGAATTGCCAAGATCGCTATGTCTGAGCATCAGCACGACCATTATGATCAGGAAGAGGCCCATTCTGCCGGTCTTGATCCGCATATCTGGCTTGATCCGCAGAATCTCCAGCAGATGGCAAGAGCCATAACTGCTGCGTTGAAGGAGGCTGACCCGTCTCATGCCGCACTCTATGAGCGCAACCGGCAAACTGTCGCCAGCACCTTAACCGCAGTCCACGCAGAGATTAAAGCCCTGCTCGCGCCGTTCAGTGGCCAGGTCTTCTTGGTCTATCATCCGGCCTTTGGCTACTTTGCCAAAGCCTACAGCCTGCGCCAAAAGGCCGTGGAGCTGGAAGGGAAGTCGCCCACGCCCAAGCAGCTCTATGCCTTGATTGGCCAAGCCAAGCAGGACAAGGTAAAGATCATCTTCGTGCAACCCCAGTTTGACCGCAAGAATGCTGAGACCATTGCGCAGGCCATTGGCGGCAAAGTGGCAGCCTTAGACTCAATGGCCGAGGATGTACCAGAGAATCTCCGCCGCATGGCCAAGCAGATCAACTCTGCTTTAAGCCAGCAATAACCACCACGATAAGAGTGGCTGATGAATTGGCAAGAAGTATGCGAACACCCCAGTCTGCACGATCTCCCCTTTAAGATTGAACTGACTGAAGAGGGGAAATTGCTCATGACTCCGGTAAAGATCTATCATGCCGCCTTGCAGGGTGAGCTGGAATTTCTCCTGCGCTCGTTGTTACGCAGCGGCAAAACTCTACCAGAATGCGCGATCCACACTCGGAAAGGCATCCGAGTGGCAGATGTAGTCTGGGCTTCTGAGGGAGTCTTTGCCAAGATCAAGCATGAATCCGCTTGTTCTGTCTGTCCTGAGATCTGTATTGAGGTGGTATCCGCCAGCAACACGGCAGAGGAAATGCGGGAGAAAAGGAAGCTCTATTTCGAGCAGGGTGCAAAAGAGGTCTGGCTGTGTACAGAGCAGGGCGAGATGATCTTCTTCGCTGCCCAAGGGAAAAGAGAGCATTCCGCTTTAGTACCTGCGTTTCCGAACCGCATTGAGTTATAATTTTCTAATCTTGTGAAAGAAGCAGCTATAGAAATCCACGACCTCTGCTTTGCCTACAGCAGTGACATTCCGGTCTTGACCGAGGTACGGCTGGATATCTGGCCGCAGGACTCGGCCTGTATTGTTGGGCCGAACGGCGGTGGCAAGACCACGCTGGTCAAGCTCATCCTTGGCCTCCTGCCGCCAGATAGTGGCAGCATCCGCATCTATGGCCAGGCACCAGCAGAGGCCCGGCGCAGGATTGGCTATGTGCCCCAGTATGCCCGCTACGATGCCTGCTTTCCCATCTCGGCCTTGGAGGTAGTTTGCATGGCCCGGTTGGGCAGTAACTTCAGCGGCAGATACACCAAGCAGGATAAGCAGAAGGCTCTTAACGCCCTGGAGGCGGTTAGTCTCGCTGATCTGGCCCAGCGACCTTTTGCCGCACTCTCTGGTGGACAACGGCAGCGGGTGCTCATCGCCCGTGCCTTAGCCTCTGGTGGCGATATCCTGATCCTCGATGAACCCACAGCCAGTCTTGACCGCGAGTCTGAGCAGCAATTGCTTGGTCTGCTAGCCGACTTGAACAAGGAGATGGCTGTCCTGATGGTGACGCATGAAGTAGGCTTTTCCTCCACCTTTTTCAAGCGGATCATCTGTGTCAACAACCAGGTTTATGTCCATCCAACCAGCGAGCTGACCGGTGAACTCATTCGCGAGATGTACGGCGGCGACTTGAATATGATTCGACACGATCACCGCTGCTGCCCTGAAGGACATCAACATGACTGAGCTGTTTGCGGCCTTACTTGACCCTGATCTGCCTTTCCTGCGTTACGGCTTGTTCACCGGCCTCTTGGCCTCGATCTCCTTTGGCATTATCGGCACCTTTGTGGTGGTGCGACGGATTAGCTATCTCGCCGGAGCCATCTCGCATTGCATCCTGGCTGGCATAGGCGGTGGCTTGTATTTGCAGACTGTGGTCGGTATCTCTTGGTTTACACCGATGCAAGGCGCAGTGATAGTCGCCTTACTCTCAGCAGTAATCCTGGCCCAAGTCAGTCGTCATGCTGGCCAACGAGAAGACTCGATTATCGGCGCACTCTGGTCAGGCGGGATGTCGATTGGTTATCTTTTTATTGCCAAAACACCCGGCTACTTTGTCCCCAACTCCTATCTCTTCGGCAATATCCTGCTCATCACCAAGCAAGACATCTTCTTTGTCGCCGGACTGGACATCGTGATTCTCGCTGTGGTCTGTCTCTTCTACAACAAGCTGCTGGCTCTCTGCTTTGATGAGGAGTACGCTTTGCTTCGGGGCGTGCGCACGCAGTGGTTACATCTGCTCTTACTCTGCCTGACCGCCCTGACCATTGTTCTTCTGATCCGCATTGTCGGGATCATCATGGTGATTGCCCTGCTCACCCTACCTGCGGCCATTGCAGGCGGCTTTGCGGCCAGTATCCGCCAGATGATGCTGCTTTCCACCGCTGTCTGCGCGGTCTTTATCACTGCCGGACTAGGAGCCAGCTTCTACCTCAACCTGCCCAGCGGCTCAGTGATTATCCTGATTGCCACGGGTGCTTATCTGCTCACTCTGGGCTTTGGTAAAGCGGCTGGCGGTAGAGGGTGAATCGGTATGCGCATAGAATGCCCTGCCGAGCTGCTGCTATGATTGTTTCTCCAATACCACACTGTTGACAATGCCAAGTCGGATCTACATAGAAACATCCATAGTCAGCTATCTCACCTCACGTCCGAGCAAAGACCTGATACGTTCAGCGTGCCAGCAGATCACCAAGGCATGGTGGGGGCATGGCCGTTTGACAGCGATGTCCTATAGTTCGTCGTATGTGGTTGAAGAAGCTGGCGCAGGCGATCCGCAAGCTGCTTCCAACCGGCTGAATGCTCTGCGTGATATTCCACTACTGCCAATCACCCCGGAAATTCCGGTACTGGCAGAGTTCCTTCTACTCGGCGGTGCTCTGCCTACTAAGGCAAGGCTCGATGCCCTGCATATTGCTTGTGCAGCATACCATCAGATGGATGTGTTATTGACATGGAACTGCACACATATCGCTGCGGCTATATCACTCTTCCTTCAGGGCTAGAGCAGAAGCACAAAGCCGAATCTTTTGGTACATCGAAGGCTTTTACAACCGCCAACGGCGGCATTCGGCCATCAGTTATCAGTCGCCGGACAACTACGAGCGGCTTCTTCTTCAAAAGGGCTACTTAGGGAATAAAACGTGTCCGCTAGTGCGAAGACAGGTCAGTCCTTGAGCGATGGTCGCTACGAGACAGTGATTGACGAGATCACCCGGATGCAGCCAGCCGAGTTGCTGGTTGCCGCCGCATCTCCTTCATTGTGATGGGCAACCACAAGCATTTCCTTGACAAAGCCTGTGCAGCTCTTTAGGATGGGCTGCATTAGGTTGTGAGTAGATAATCTCCGGCCTGGGCGGTTCGCGGGCGGCACCTGCGCCATCAGAAATAGTGCAAGGTACCCATCAGGCATTCAGATGGGTACCCTTGAGAATATCTGGAGGGTACCCACCAGCGTCTCTGATGGGATCCCTGTAGATTGCCTGATGGGATCCCTCCAGATTGATTGCAGGGTGCCTTTGAGGATGCCAGCCGTATGGGCGGTTCGCGAACCGCCCATACCCCACAAACAACGCAGGTACGCAGGCGATGACGAATGAAGGAGTGCTGAAGGTGATGATCAGATGAAGCGCAAGGTCTATATCGAAACCTCGGTGATCAGCTATTTGACAGCCCGGCCAAGCAAGACGATCATCGGTGCGGCGCATCAGCAGATTACGCGGTTGGTATGACAGACTTCTGGGAGGAAGGGACGATGACTGATGAAATCCTTGCTGAGGTGCGGGCCGCGAAGGATGCGCTGGCCGCACAGCATGGCGGCAGCCTCCGTTCGCTCTATGCGGCGATCAAGCAGGGGGAAGCAGAGCTGCAAGCCAAAGGCATCCGTGTAATTCCCCCGCCCGGCAGCCCTGTCTGTCTGCCGAGCACCGCCTTGCAGCGGATGCGCTTCAGCAGGCACAAATATTGAACTGGGTGCCTTGCAGCAAATCTAGTGGGATCCCATCAGGCATTCTAGTGGGTACCCTTGAGATTGTCTGGAGGGATCCCTCCAGTTTAGCAGAAGGGTACCCTTGAGAACGGTGGATGTAGGGGCGGCCCCCTGTGGCCGCCCTTTGTTGCAGGATGGCGAAACAGGGCAGGCACGGGGGCCTGCCCCTACCCCACAAACAACGCAGGTGCGCAGGCGATGACGAATGAAGAGCTGCTGAAGAAGATAGAGAGAACAAAGGCAAGCGGGGCGACGAAGCTTGACCTCAGCGGCAACCAGCTCAGAAGCCTGCCGCCAGAAATCGGTCACCTCACCGAGCTGACTGAGATTAACCTCTGGGGAAATAAACTCACCACCCTGCCACCAGAAATCTACCAGCTCATGAATTTGACTGAGCTTGACCTCAGCCGTAACCAGTTTAGCAATCTGCCACCAGAAATCTGCCAGCTCACGAAGCTAACGTGGCTTTACCTCAGCGACAACCCCCTCACCTCCCCACCGCTTGAGATCGCCAAGAAGGGTATCGAAGCCATCCGCAAGTATTTCTCCAGCCTCGAAGCAGGCGTGGACTCTCTCAACGAAGTAAAAGTCCTCCTTGTCGGCGATGGCGCGGCAGGCAAGACCTCCTTAGTCAAGCAGCTTCTCGGCGAGGCGTTTGACCAGCACGAGGACACCACGCATGGCATCAGCATCCGGGGCTGGGATGTGGAGGCAGACGGACAGCTCATCAAGGTGAATATCTGGGACTTTGGCGGCCAGGAGATCATGCACGCCACGCACCAGTTCTTCCTGTCCAAGCGCAGCCTGTACGTCCTCGTGCTCGATGGCCGCAAGGACGAGCGGGCGGAATACTGGCTCCAGCACATCGAGAGCTTTGGCGGCGACTCGCCCGTGCTGGTGGTGCTCAACAAGCAGGACAGCAACCCCTCGTTTGACCTCAACCGGCCTTTCCTGCTGCAAAAATACCCCGGCATCCGCCAGTTCTTCCGCACCTGCTGCGCTGACGGCAGGGGTATCGCCCAGTTCAAAGCGGCCCTCATCACCGAGCTGGGCAAGGTGCCGATGATCGGCATCCGCTGGCCGCAGAGCTGGTTTGCGGTCAAGCAGCGCATCGAGCAGATGGGGCGGCCCTACATCAGCCGCGAGGAATACGGCGAGCTGTGCGCGGATGCGGGCCTGGCCGGTGAGGACAACCGCAGCACGCTGGTGGATTTCCTCCATGATCTCGGCGTGGCCGTGCATTTCAAGGACTACATCCTCAATGCCACCCATGTGCTTGATCCGGTCTGGGTGACGAACGCGGTCTACAAGCTGATCAACGCCGAGCAGACCGCCGACCGCAAGGGCCGCCTGCGCTTGGACAGCCTCTGCGCAATCCTGCCGCAGGGCCGCGAGGAGCCGTACTCCTACCCGGCCTGCACCCATGCGTATGTGATTGAGCTGATGAAGAAGTTCCAGCTCTGCTGGCGT
This sequence comes from Candidatus Electronema sp. PJ, assembly GCF_048287395.1. NCBI lineage: Bacteria > Pseudomonadati > Thermodesulfobacteriota > Desulfobulbia > Desulfobulbales > Desulfobulbaceae > Candidatus Electronema > Candidatus Electronema sp. PJ. The sequence continues at coordinate 45,046 of NZ_JBLWEO010000042.1, forward strand.
GTCGGCGAGGAGGCGGTGCTCATCCCGCAACTTCTCCCTGTGCCGGAGCCGCCCTTCACCTTTGACTACAGCGGTGCGCTGGGCTTCGTGCTCCATTATCACAGCTTTCTACCGCCGTCGGTCATGCCCCGCTTCTTGGTCAAGCGGCATGGGCAGATTAAGGCTGGTCTCTGCTGGCGAACCGGCGCGGTGCTGCGCGACCAAGAGAGCGGCAGCGAGGCGGTGATCAAAGCGGACACAGAGGCCCGGCGCATTTATCTCTGGGTGAACGGCCCGCGCCGCAAGGAATACCTCAGCTTCCTCTGGTTCTCGCTGCGGGAGATCAACAGCAGCTTTGAGAAGCTGGCCGTCAGCGAGAGGATCCCGATGCCGGATGACAAGGATGTCACTGCTGACTACCAGACCTTGCTGGACAACGTGCAGGACGGCATAGACAGGTATCGTCCTGATGGAGCCAAGCGGGCCTACAATGTGAAGGAGCTGCTGGGGCTGGTGGAGCTGAAAGATAAAGAAGAGCTGTTGAGACTCATGCGCAAGATAGACGAACATCTTGATGAAAAGGAGTCCACGGCAGAGGCGATCAGCAGTATTCTCGAAGTGAAGCCAGGACTCTTCGGAATCAGCTTGAACGTGAACGAGTTGTTTGCGAGAATGCTTGGTACAAGGAAGCGGAAGTGAGGGCAGGTCAAAATAATCTCAACAGCTTGACAAGAAGCGCAGCCCTCTTTAGGATGGACAGGGCTGCATGACCGCAAGCAGGCAAGTTAGCCTTTTCCCAGGAGCCGTTCTATGAAGGTATATGCAGACACCTCTGTCTTTGGTGGAGCATTCGACGAGGAGTTTGCCGAAGACAGCCAAAGGTTCTTTGCCGAGCTGCGCACAGGCAGGTTTGAGCTGGTCGTGTCAGCATTGATCGAAGAGGAAATCAAGTCAGCACCCAGAGAAGTGCAGGCCTTGTTTGACGAGTTCTCCGCCTCTGCAACCATTGCCGAAGTCAGCCAGGAAGTGCTTGCCCTCAGAAATGCCTATCTGAACGCAGGCATTGTCACGCCAAAGTCAACAGATGACGCAACCCATGTCGCGCTCGCCACAGTGTCCGGCTGCGAGCTGATCGTGAGCTGGAACTTCAAGCATATTGTCCATTTTGACAAGGTTCCCAAGTACAATGCTGTCAACACGCTGCATGACTACAGCGTAATCAGCATCTATCCTCCTTCCTCGGTGATCTCCTATGATGAACCATGAACCCAAGTGCATTCAGTGGAAACGGCAGGGTGCAGAGCGGGTTGCCTCGCTGACAGCTGGGATGTCCTATGAGCAGGAGCTAGAATTCTGGCGTACAAGGACAGAGAAGTTGCGCAGCCGCCAGCAGAAGCCGCAGCAGGCACGGCAGCCAGAACTGGCGGGAGAAGGTAAAACATCTCCCTGCTCATCTGACAATCTAGTAGGTACCCATCAGCGTGTCTAGTGGGTACCTACTAGAATGCCTGATGGGTACCCACCAGTGTGTCTGATAGGTACCCACTAGATTGGTTACAGGGTACCCTTGAGATTTTCTCCCGTAGGGGCGGCTCCCTGTGCCCACCCTTTCTTGGCGGGATACAGCAAAGGGCAGGCACAGGGGCCTGCCCCTACACCATAAAACCCTTCAACCTCAACCCTACACCACCGCACCGTGGCCGAAGACACCAGCTCCGTATCCCCTGCCTCTATCAAGATCACGCCCATGCTCCGGCAGTATTTGGAGATCAAGGAGCAGCATCCTGGTACTATCCTTTTCTACCGGATGGGTGACTTCTACGAGATGTTCTTTGAGGATGCCGAGATTGCCTCGCGTGTCCTGGGGATCACGCTTACGTCACGCAGCCGCGAGGATGCGCAGCAGGTGCCGATGTGCGGCGTTCCTTATCATGCGCTGACCGGCTACTTGGGCAAGATGGTCAAGGCGGGCTACCGGGTGGCAATCTGCGAGCAGGTGGAAGACCCGAAGCAGGCCAAGGGTATTGTGCGGCGCGAGGTGGTGCGGGTGGTCACGCCAGGTGTTACGACCGATGAGCAGCTCTTAGACGAGAAAAGCAACACCTTTGTCTGTGCCTTAGCCGTTAGCCGTAAGGGGCAGAAGCTGCTTGCACTTGGCCTCAGCTTTCTTGATCTCTCTACTGGTAATTTCCTGATCAGCGAGCTGCCCTTGAGCGATGGTCGCTACGAGACAGTGATTGACGAGATCACCCGGATGCAGCCTGCCGAGTTGCTGGTTGCCGAGGAAGAGGTTGAGCTGCTGGCCGACCTGCTCGACCAACTGAGCGTGCTCCTGCCAGGCCTATGTCTGACCAAGCGGCACGACAGCACGTTTGAACGGCACCAGGCGCACACCACCCTGCTGGAACACTTCCAGGTCAGCAGTCTGGCAGGCTTTGGTTGCGATGGGCTGGACACAGGCATCAGGGCCGCTGGTGGCCTGCTGGCGTATATTCAGGAAACCCAGAAGACCGAGCTGTCCTATATCAGCAGCTTGCGCCTGCTCACCCGCTCAGGTTTTCTGATTATAGATGAGTCCTCGCGCCGCAACTTGGAACTGACTGAAACCCTGATTGGTAACAGACGACAAGGCTCAGTCCTCTCAGTGCTGGATCTCACCTTAACGCCAATGGGAGCGCGTCTGCTGCGGCAGCAACTGCTCTTCCCGCTGCAAGACAAAGGACGCATTGAGCGGCGGCTCGCTGCGGTTGCGCTTCTCCTGGAAGATAGCCTGCGCCGAAGGGACATCCAAGCCCAGTTCAAGGGCATCTATGACCTCGAACGTCTGTGCAGTCGTCTCGTGCTTGGTCATGGCAATGCGCGTGATATGTCGAGCCTCAAGTTCTCGCTGGCCTGCCTGCCAGAGCTGAAGAAGTTGCTGATGAACACCCCAGCTGGCCTGCTGCAAGACCTTGGCCTGGAGCTTGACCCGCTTTTTGATCTGCATGACTTGATTGCGCAGGCTATTCGGGATGATGCGCCAGTGACGCTGCGTGAGGGCGGCTTGATTCGGGAAGGCTTTCATGCCGAGCTTGACGAGCTGCTGGTGCTGCTGCGAGATGGCAAGCAGCTTGTCGCCAACCTTGAGGCCAAAGAGCGGCAACGCAGCGGGATTGCCAAGCTCAAGGTGGGGTACAACAAGGTCTTTGGCTATTACTTCGAGGTCAGCCATGCCCAGAAAGGCACGCTGCCAGAGGACTTCATCCGTAAGCAGACCTTAGCGAACGCCGAGCGGTTCATTACCCCGGAACTAAAGGAGCTGGAAGAAAGGATCACGACAGCCCAGGACAAGCGGTTGACTCTCGAATATGAGCTGTTCCTCCAGATACGGGAGCGGATAGCCCAGCAAAGCACCAGGTTACTGAAGACTGCCCATGCTGTTGCCCGTGCTGACTTCCTGGTGAGTCTGGCAGAAGCTGCTGATCGTTACCAGTACAACAAGCCTTGTATCAGCGAGGGCGATGCCCTTATCATTCGTGAGGGCCGTCATCCGGTGATTGAACGTAGCCTGGAAGCTGGCCGGTTTGTGCCGAACGATGTCCATCTTGATCAGGAAGCGCATGAGTTGCTGATCATCACCGGGCCAAACATGGCCGGCAAGTCAACGGTGCTGCGGCAGACGGCATTGATTGTGCTGCTGGCGCATATCGGCAGCTTTGTCCCAGCGGCTCAGGCGGAGATCTGCCTTGTTGATCGCATCTTCACCCGTGTTGGCGCGATGGATGACCTGCGGCGCGGCCAGTCCACCTTCATGGTCGAGATGAACGAGACCGCCAACATCCTCAACAATGCCACTGAGCGGAGCTTGGTTATCTTAGATGAGATCGGGCGCGGCACCTCTACCTACGACGGCTTGGCGATAGCCTGGGCAGTGGCAGAAGATCTGGCTGAGAAGAACGGGCGTGGCGTGAAGACCATGTTCGCCACCCATTACCATGAGCTGACTGATCTGGCCACCACCCAGCAACGTATCAGGAATTACTCCATCGCCGTGCGGGAACACAAAGGCAGCATTATCTTCCTGCATAAGCTGGTGCAAGGCGCAGCCAGTCGGAGCTATGGCATCCAAGTCGCGGCATTGGCTGGTGTGCCCAAGCAGGTCGTGCAGCGGGCGCAGGAGATCCTGACCAACATCGAGCGCGGAGAGTTTACCCCAACCGGAGAACCCACCATTGCTGTCTCAACCAAGAAGGCCCAGCGGCAACAAGCTGTCTGCCAACTGTCCCTCTTTCCAACCAAGGAAGATATCTTATGCCAGCGCCTGAAGGACGTTGACCCGGATGACCTCTCGCCCAAGCAAGCGCAGGATCTGCTCTATGAGATGATAGAGGAAGTAAGAAGGAGAGGGTGATTGCTCTGTTCAGGCTTGTGCCTCTCCCCTATCCTCCGGCATAAGCCCACACACGAGAGAACATGACCAACCACTTCGACAGCAAGGGCGGCGAGCAGAACGTCGCCCAGGGCAACGGGGCCATCGGCCAGCAGAACAATGCCACGCAGGAGGTGCGCGGCGACGGCTGCATCTTTTCCGGCACGGGCAATGTCACGGTGAACGGCATCCCTCCTGCGCTCTTCGCTGAGTACGCTGGCAAGCTCGCGGTCACGGACTCCGCCCTTGCCAGCTTCTTCAGGATACTGGATCAGGAGAAGGTGCCTGCTGGCGACCTGGACAGCAAGCTGCGCGAGATAGCCGCCACGCACAAGGAGCTGCTCCTGCGCTTGGAGGCCGTGCAGTCCACAGACCCAGAGGTGGTGCGGCTGAAGCAGGCGGCCCGGCAGGCGATTAAGGAGGCTGGAGACTACGCCAAGGCCGAGGCACTGCTGAATCAGGCCGAAGCCCGCGATGTGCAGGCTATAGAACAACTGGAGGAAGCAGCAAGACAACAGCAGAAATTAGCCAAGCTGCGGCGCATCTCCGCTGCGGCAAGCAATGCGGACAATGCGTTGCTCCAACGTGTCCAGCTACGCTATGCCAAGGCTGCTGAATACTATCGCAACGCTGCTAAACTGCTTCCGAAAGATCGTTGTAGGGAACGGGCTTACTATCTGAGCAATGCGGCAGGATGTGACTTTCACCATGCTGCCCGGTATGCTGAAGCACTACCCTTACATGAGCAGAGCTTGACGATAGGCAGGGAGATTGGCGACCGGGCAGGCGAAGGCGCAATAACAAGCAACATCGGTGTAATTCACAGGATACAAGGTGATTATAACACAGCCCTGACCTATTTGGAACAAAGCCTGAGCATACGCCGAGAGATTGGCGACAAGGCAGGGGAAGCAGTCACGAGCTGGAATATCGGCCTTGCATACAGAAAGCAGGGAGACTTAGCCAAGGCGGAGCCATACATGAGCCGCGCTGTGCAGCTTGCCGAGGAGATTGGTCATCCCAATTTGGAGGAATGGCGCACAGCATTGGAAGACATCCGCGCCAAGCTGCGGGGCAAGTAGCGGCCTGTCTCTACTTGGTGTCTGCACCAAGTTCTGGTTCATGGAGACACCAAAAAAACTCAGCAGTAGGACACCGGGCCGCCGCTGCATTTACATGTCCGAAAGCTCCTCTGGAAGGGAGCAAAAGCAGCTTCGGAAGTTCCCTGTTTCTTGCCGCAGAGAACCTGCCCGGCGTATCTCAGCAGGGGCAGAGCACACTTCTCTGTTGCCTGTAGCTCTTCTTTGTTATAAGGTTCGGCGCGGATTCTTTTTCAGTAGCTCCACATCGGGCGAAACAGCATTTTTTCTAAGGACACGGACATGGGCTTATTAGCAGGTAGCGCCTCTTTCACCCGCTTCATGGTGGAAGGTGAGCTTCCCAGCAATGCTTGGGATTTTATTGCAGAGCAGGTGGCGAAACACAGTTTCAAGGATATTGACGACACCCTCGACGAGCTGTCTATCGGCTGGGTTTCGGTGGGTGACATGTTCGACTCCAGATTTGCCTATGGCTCGTATGCCGCTGGCGATTATGTAGTGCTTTCTCTGCGGGTTGATGAGCGTAAGGTTTCCGGTGCGGTGCTGAAAAAGTTCGCCACCAAGGAAGAAGCGCGGATTAAAGAGGAAAAAGACCTGCGCCGTCTCAGCCGTACTGTCCGCTTAGAGATCAAGGAGCGGATTAAGGCCGAGCTAATGCGGAAATCACCGCCAGTGCCTGCGGTCTATGACCTCTGCTGGAACGTGCAGACAGGCACGGTGCTGTTTTTCTCTAATGGCCGCAAGCCGCTGGCCTTGCTGGAAGAGCTGTTTAAAGAGACCTTCGGCCTGTCGTTGGTCATGCAGGTGCCGTGGAATACCGCGCTTCAGCTCCTTGACGAGAAGACAGCCGCCAAGCTCGACAGCCTCCAGCCCGCATCCTTAATTTAACCCACGGCAACGAACATGGACTTACTTGATCTGATCGAAGAGAAACGCTTTCTCGGCCAAGAGTTCCTCATCTGGCTTTGGTGCAAGTCTGAGGAGCGGGGCGGCAGCATTGATCTGCCGGGCCGGGGCACTGTACCGGTAGTGTTCGAGAAACACATGCTGTTGGAGTGCGGCGAAGGCCCTGAATGTGAGAAGCTGGTCTGTCGGGGTTTGATGACTGAGCTGAAAGAGGCGCGTGCTGGTCTAGCCTTGGGCAAACGGCCTGAGCAGGCTCGGTTGAAGATCGGTAGCGAGGAACGCGAATACAGCTTTACCCTCACCGCTGCCACGCTGGAGTTCCGCAGCATGAAGCTGCCTGCCACTGCTGGGGCTGATGACGGCGGCGGCAGCAATGAGCGCGAAGGCTTGGAAGGGCAGATTCTGGAGCGTGTTGCCCTGCTGGAGGAAGGCATAGAGCTGGTCAACGAGCTGTTCCGCCTCTTCCTGACGATTCGCGCTGCTGATACTTGGCCCAAAGAGCTGGCCAAGCTGCGGCAGTGGATCAGCAGCGGCGCAGATATGGCGGTGGCGTGAAACTGCGCAGGCAGGGGAGCTTGCTGCTGCGGAGGTAATTGACATGAGCCGGACAGCACTTGCCTTCATGAGTTATGTGAATGAGGACGACCGTCATGACAATGGATGGATGACGCAGTTCCGCGAACGTTTGAGCGGCGAAGTGCGGATGCACACCGGCGAGCCGTTCGACATTTTTCAAGACCGGAAGGACATTGCTTGGGGACAACAATGGCAGGAGCGCATCAACCAGTCGCTCGATGCTGTCACCTTTCTCATTCCGATCCTCACGCCAGCATTCTTCAAAAGCACTGCCTGCCGGGATGAGCTGGAGCGATTCCTGAAGCGGGAAGAGACGCTGGGCCGCAGTGATCTCATCCTGCCGGTCTATTATGTGAGCTGTCCTGTGCTGCAAGACAAAGCCAAGCGGGAGCACGACAAGCTGGCGAAGACTATCGCAGCGCGGCAGTATGCGGACTGGCGTGAGCTGCGCTTTGAGGACTTCACCTCGCCGCAGCTTCGTAAAGCCCTTGCGAAGATGGCGCAGCAGATTATGGCGGCACTGGAGCTCAGTCGGAAGGAGTCCGCCTGCGCTGCTGCTCATTCAGCAAATGCGGCAAAGGAAACACCGCAAGTCGAGAAGAGCGGCAAGGAACCTGCCAGTTCTTCCAATACATTCCAATCTAAAGGCGGAGAACAGAACATTGCGCAGGGCAGCAATGCTATCGGCACGCAGATCAACTACTATGGGCCTCAGGTATTGCCACCTGATAAGCCGAAGAATAAACCGGTTGTGCGGAAGGTACTTATTGCCGCTGCGTTCATGAGTGTCGCACTGCTTGTGGGAACTTATTATTCTGCTAATTCAATCAGCCATTACACTGACAGCAGCGATAAAGACAGGAATGATTGGGAGAGGCTCTCAAGGTTAGGTGAAGGCGGATTAACGTACTATCTTTATCAACATTCCAACGGTAAATGGGCAGATGAGGCTCGTGCTCGTATAGAACGATTGCGAAAAAAAGTGGAGGACGTTGACGCGAAGCGACCATTAAACATGGTTACACTGGACTCTCCTGATATCATATTCACATTTCTGTCCACTGGAAATACATATCATTCTGGTGAGGCTTTTCCTCCGCCAAAAACAATTGACTGCTCCCGTCTCAGACTCGCACCAAACGCATTCAAGGATGCTATCAAAGCTGGAGCACTCATAGTGGAGATAAAGGCTCCGCCGGAAGCTAAACTGATCAAGTCCATAGGCAAAGATGGCAAAGAAAACATCGAGACTGTAAAGATCAAACCTACTTATATCGGTGTGCTGGCATTGTGCAACGTTTCGGATAAAGCGAAGGGGCCAGATTCGCGAAGATATTGGATTCGAGGGCTTGACGAGTATCTTGCCAAGGGCAAAAATGGTTTAGTCTCCGTTGTCGGGGCTATGCTTTCTGATGAAGATCAGGGAACGCAGGAAATTCTCTTAAAAGAATTGATTGAAAATATGCAGAGAGAAATGGGTTTCGCCTATCAATACGCCGATTCGAGTAGCTTCTCTTGGATGCTCTGGCTGACAGATCAAACAGCCACCTTCATCGACTAATAGCGGAGTTGGCATCTTCGAGGACAATGACCTACGCGGCAACAAGGAGTAGGTGCAGCTCGCCAATCGCCCTGCGGCACCGTGCGGTTGTTCAGCGGGCAGTCGGCATTGCAGAGACACTAGGGTATCTCCCCTAAGAGACACTAGGCTGACTCCCTCCGAGTGACCAGGCTGACTCCACTGGAGTCAGCCTAGTGTCTCCACCTGAGTCACTCTAATGACTCCACCTGAGTCACCCTAGTGACTCCAGTGGAGTTAGCCTAGTCACTCCCAAAGAGTGACCCTAGTGTCTCCAAAAGAGGCTGCTGGCTGACTGTGAAGCGCAGAATGCGGGAGGGAATGTTCTCTGCCGGTTGTTCCTCTGGCCGGTTCTGTGTACAATGAGGCTGCCACACAACGCTTTTCTTGCAAGCTCAACAGACAAGTCCCCATGATCACTGTTCATCCGCAATACCTTGTTGATGCCGCGCTGACCCGCACCGCAGTCCTCATTTCTGCTGCTGAATGGGCGCAGATTCTTGAAGAACTGGAGGAACTGGATGACATCCGCGCCTACGACGCAGCCAAAGCTGGTCCGCAGGAGACTGTCCCCTTTGCTCAGGCACTGCACGAGATTGATCTGGAGAATCAGTCATGACCTATGCGGTCACAATCAATAGCGAAATAGACGAGCACATGGAGACATGATTATGCTTGATTTTGAGCAATATCAAGACCGAATTAGCAGCATCTGCAAGAAATACCATGTCAGGAACCTGATCGCCTTTGGCAGCGCAGTTACTGAGCACTTTCACGAGCAGAGCGACATTGATTTTTTGATAGAGCTGGATGGTGCGCAGGATGGACTCAAAAGGTACATGAACGTGAAGTTTGAACTGGAAGTATTATTCTCCCGCTCAGTTGATCTGGTCATGCCGCGAGCAATCAAAAACAAGCGCATCAGAGAATACATCTTCTCCAACACGAGGATGCTCTATGCCGCATGATCCGTTTGTTTGCCTTGAGGACGCAGTTGCCGCCTGCGAGCTGATCCTTCAATTCACGCAAGACATGGATGAAGAGCAATATGACGCGGACTTGAAAACGCAATCTGCGGTTGAGCGGCAATTTGAAATTATTGGTGAAGCACTCAACAGGATAAAGCACATTGACCCGACGCTGCTTGACCGTATTGACAATTGGCGCGAGATTATCGGGTTCAGAAACGTGATTGCGCACGGCTATGATGTGATTGAGAATGCAATTATCTGGGATTCTGTGCTGAAAGATATTCCACTGCTGCTTGTGCAGCTGAAGCAGATGCTCAACACATAAAACAAGCCGCTACTATTTCACAGGATAACATTATGGAATTTGAAACCGTGATTGGGCTGGAAGTCCATGCCCAGATGAAGACCAAGAGCAAGATATTCTGCGGCTGCTCCACCGCCTTTGGTGCACCGCCCAACACCCAGACCTGTCCGGTCTGCCTGGGAATGCCGGGTTCGCTGCCCGTGCTCAACCGGCAGGTGGTGGAGAACGGCATCAAGCTGGCCTTGGCTGTGGATGCACAGATCAACCGGGAGAACCGCTTTGCTCGTAAGAACTACTTCTATCCCGACCTGCCCAAGGGCTATCAGATTTCCCAGTTCGAGAAACCGATTGCCGAGCATGGCCGCTTGGAGATCGAGGTCAACGGCGAGAAGAAGACCATTGGCATAACCCGAGCCCACATGGAGGAGGACGCAGGCAAGCTGATTCACGACGAGCGCGAGCCGAAGAGCTATGTTGACCTCAACCGCACCGGCACGCCTCTGCTGGAGATCGTCAGCGAGCCAGACCTGCGTTCCCCTGAAGAGGCGGCTGCGTACCTCAAGCAGCTGCACGGCATCGTCCGTTGCCTCGACATCTGCGACGGCAACATGCAGGAAGGCAGTTTCCGTTGTGATGCCAACATCTCTCTGCGGCCCAGAGGCCAAGAGAAGCTGGGCACCCGCACCGAGCTGAAGAACATGAACTCCTTCCGCAATGTGCAATTAGCCCTCGAATACGAAGAGCGACGGCAGCGGGACATCTTATTGGATGGTGGCAGCGTCACTCAAGCTACCTTGCTCTGGAATCCAGATACCAACCGCACCGAGGCAATGCGGGGCAAGGAAGAGGCGCATGACTACCGCTACTTCCCCGACCCGGACTTAGTGCCAGTCGTGATTGACGAGGCGTGGATTGAGCAAATGCGAAGGAGCTTGCCAGAATTGCCCAAACAGCGACAATTGCGGTTCATAGAACTGCTCAGAAAATCAAACCAACAAAACGAGGCAGATGCCCTCGTTCTCCGAGAAGTAGCAAGGATTCTTGTCTCCTCCCGCGAGCTTGCCGACTTTTTTGAAGAGATCTGTACGCAGATCGCTCCGACAGTACATCCGTCGGCAGTGGCGAACTTCATTATGACCGAGATGCTACGCGAATACAGCCCTGAGCAGTTTAGTGACTGCAAAGTGAGTCCTGAGCAACTCGCTACTCTCCTGCTGATGGTGCAAGAGGGTAAAATCTCCCTCAAAATTGCCAAGACCGTCTTTGCGGAGATGCTGGCTACCGGCAACGATCCAGAGCAGATCGTCAAAGACAAAGGCTTGGTGCAGATGAGCGACGAAGGCGAGCTGCTGGCTGCTGTCCGCGAGGTACTCGCCGCTAACCCCGAACAAGTACGGCAATACCGGGAGGGCAAGACCAAGGTTATGGGCTTCCTGGTCGGTCAGCTCATGCAGAAGACCAAGGGCAAGGCCAACCCGCAGTTAGCGAATAAGCTGTTGCTAGAGGCACTGCAAGAGGAATAGCCCTTGTGAGGGACTCTCCTTCTCAGCCCCTTCTCAGTTCTGCCCGTGCCAGAAAGACACCTTCATCCGTAGCCGGTGAATAACGCTGATCCAAGGGGAGAGCAACACCCTCAGCACGAAAGCTCGGCCTAGGCGACCGCGAAACAGGCCAGCCATCAGGGAGGAGAGGTTCTTCCTCCATTCTGCCAGGCCAGGCTGAGGGATTGTGATATGATAATCCGGCACAGAGAGGTTCTGTTTGCGCCGCTTGGCCATCGCAATAGCTGCCCGGCTCCGTTTGCCTTTGACCATCGCCAAGGCTCGTTGCGAGAATCTGTTTGCGGGCAGGGGATGCAGGACAACAACGCCAGCCTTTTCCGCCGCTGCCAAGATCTGTCCGCCTCGGACTGTGCGCTGGGAAATTAAGGTGCAGCGTTCTAGCTTGCGCAACTCATCGGCATAATCAAAAGACCAGAAGTCGCCGAAGCTGAGATCGGCTAATTCAGAGGTGCCGTCAAGGCATAGGCGGCAGCGGTCAGGAGCATAAAGCCGGAACAGTGTATTGATGACAGTTCCGTATGCTTCACCAGGATGAAGAGGGATGCGATGCCCGCTTTTCTTCTCCACTACCATGCCGCCTGGCCAGCCCTCGCCTCGGAACTCAAAACGCGCTACTTCTTCCTGACAGATACCTGCTGCCTGGAGGAACTCCAGATGCGCTTCAGGCTGCAAGGTGCAGGAACAGTACAGGCCCAGGATGACCTCGATCTTGGCAAAGAGGGTCGGATCAGCCAGAGCCAGTTTTCGCAGTCCCTGCACCTGGCAAGGGCGGGCTACTACGACAAATCTCCCCTTGCTGGCGCGGACTTCCCGCAAGGCCTCCATAGATGGGACTAGGCAGTATTTGGACTGGGCAGCACTGCTGATCTCTTTAACGGTGCAGGCCAGCTTGCCTCTAAATAGATACGGCTTTTCTGGGTCGGCATCCACGATGACCGCACCATTGATCTGTCCTGTTGAGAGCAGGAAGAGGAGCAGGGCGGTGACTACGCCGCCGCTGGCCCCAGCATGGCGGATCTCATGGTCTGCTGCATGACCAACGAAGGTGCTTTCAAGAGGGCCTTGCAGATTGCTGTAGTCATAGGGCCTGCCATGCAGTTCCTGGGTAAGGGCAGGCAGATCTACCTCTGCCCCTGGACAGCAGGCAACGCACAAGCCGCAGGTTTGGCAGGGGCCTGTCAGTACAGGAAAACTGTGCTCGTCAAAACCCAGCGCATTTGCCGGACAGACTCCGACGCAGAGACCGCAGCGGGCGCAGAGTCCCTGGCTGATGACAGCAGCGTGCAGTAGGTGGAAACTCTTCTTCATAACCTGACCTTCTGTAAGGAGTGCTGGGCAGGCTCCTGGAAACCCAGCAAATAGATTCATGACTTTGAGGCATAATTGATGCTCCAGCGGCAGTACCGGGCTGACATTGACGGCCTACGGGCAGCAGCAGTTCTCGCTGTTCTCTTGTATCATTTTGACTTTGCCCTGTTCTCTGGCGGTTTCACCGGAGTGGACATCTTTTTTGTCATCTCCGGCTTTTTGATCACCCAGAACATTATGGCAGACATTGCCAGCGGCTCATTTTCTTTTGCCCGCTTCTATGCCAGGCGCATAAAACGCCTATTCCCAGCCCTGTATGCAACCCTGCTCCTAAGTTTGCTCTTCAGCCATCTACTCTTCACCCCGGAGCATCACGCACAGTTCGGCAAGTCACTGCTCGCCAGCCTGCTCTCCGTGTCTAATATTCTTTTCTGGAAAGAAGCTGGCTATTTTGACACCTCTGTCGAGTTCAAACCCCTGCTGCACACCTGGTCGCTGGCTGTGGAGGAGCAATTTTATTTTGTTTGGCCGGCATTGCTGCTCGTCCTGTCCAAGCTGGGCAAAAAATGGCTGCTGCTCTTTCTGCTGATCAGCAGCGTGGTTTCTGGGTATTGGGCAGAACGCTGGCTGAAGATCGATCCTTCGGGGGCCTTTTTCCTCACCCCCTTCCGGCTCGCCGAATTTGCCTGCGGTGCGGTCTTGGTCTGGCTGCTTCCCTTTCAGCCCAAAAATAAGCTGCTGTTGGAGCCGCTGCTCGCTGTTGGGTTCCTCTGCATCGGCTGGAGTATCTTCACCTTCAGTAAACAGACTCCCTTTCCCGGCCTCCATGCTTTGCTTCCCAGCTTGGGGGCCGCGCTGATCATCTACAGCGGCCAAGCACGCCTGCTTGGCTGGCTGCTCCGCAATCCGGTTTCCGCAGGCATTGGCCTGATTTCCTATTCGCTGTATCTCATTCATTGGCCGCTGCTGATTTTCTACAAATACTGGCATTATTCCGAACTCACACAGAACGACCGGCTAGGCTTACTCTTGGCCTGCTTCCTACTGGCCGGGCTGTCGTGGAAATTCGTTGAACAGCCATTCCGCAAAGGCCGCATTGTTTCGCAGAAAATCTTTTTCATGTTTTGCGGCTTGATAGCGGTCTTGCTGTTAACTGCTGGAGCCGCAGTGGTGCAGCAAGCTGGATTTCCTGAACGAATCAGCGGCAAATTTGCGCAAGTGAAGAACGTCGGGAAGTTTCATATTGATCAATACGGTGGCAAGGGGTATTCCTTTACCGGTCTCATCGGGACGAAAAAAAAGGAATACGATGTGATCATAACTGGCGACAGCTTTGTCCTCCAATATGCCGTTGGACTAGATCAACTCTTTCAGCGGCACGGCATCACGGCAAAAACAGCAACTGACTACGCCTGCATCATCGGGCCAGACATCACGTTCTTCTACAAAGGCAAGCCGGACGATACCTGCACCGCACAAAACCAGCGGTTCTTCAAGCTGGCAGAAGGCAACCGCAAACCGGTCATTTTATCGCTGGCCTGGGAATGGTATATTGAAGGTACCTGCGATGTTACAGGGAAGCAACTCAAATTTGCCAACCATAAAGCCTATGAGGATTTTCTGATTGAAAATTTACAGAAAATTAGAGCGAAGATCGGCGTAAACCGGCAGTTGATCCTCCTTGGCAATCCGCCTGGCAGTGGCAATCGGAACGGCATCATCTCCTGCCTGAATCGGCCCAGTTTTCTGCCAAACAACTGCCTGGAGACGATGGTATTTCCGAAATCGCAAGGTATCGGGCTGGCGGTCAACCAACGGCTACGGGAATTTGCCGAGGCGGAACCAAATGTTTGGTTCTTCGATCCATTTGATGTTTTCTGTCATCAGAACTCCTGTGCCGCCCTGGATTACAAAAACAACAAAATCTGGTATTCGGATGGCGGCCACCTCTCCATCGACGGTTCTATCAAGGCAGCAGAACAGTTCGGGCGAGAATTGCTCAGGATTATGCAGACCGAGGCCGTTGAGTAATCTCTGGCAGCAGAGATGTTCTCTCGGCTTAATCCCGCTGAATCTATCGCAATAAACTAACCTGCCCGAAAGAGCGGAGTATTAGACCTGCTGTTTCGCAGTCAAGTACCCCCGGCATAGCCTGGGGTACTTTCTAAAATTTAAGCATCACTTATAAATTTAACTACCATCGAATGTTACTTATCATTACAATGAAAATATAGCTCCAACTCTAACCGCTACTACGCCTTAGGGACTACCGTCAATTTTATCGTGACCGGAGTAAAATTATCTTGCGTATTATGCATTGGGCAGCACTGCACTGCCGCCATCAGCAGGACACGCTAACTATGCGTTTTTCTGTCAGCAGGACGGTACGAAAAAACAAAAAGCTGATTATATGTCTCAGCTTAATCATCCTCGTTGTCAATGCAATCTTCCTGTCTGTCAACTTCATTTCTCTCCGGGAAACCCTGTATGCCTCTCTGCTCCAGCAGGCAAAGCGGCACGAGGAGGAGTTCAAGCTCAACTTGAAAATGGTGTATAGCAGTATGCTCCAGATGTCCACCCTGATCAGCGGCAACAGCGAGCTGGGCCAGGCTTTTCTGTTTACCAAAGACAACAAAATGGCAACCAGCGGCAAGGGGGAAGAGAGCCAGACTTTGCCAGAGAGTAATCTCCGCCGCAAGACCTATCAGTTTGGTACCATGGAAAACAAACCGCATTTGCTTTCTGATACCATGCAGAACTACACCTGGCTGCGCGGGGTTTCACCGCTCTGGGCGGTGGATCCGGCTACCAAGGAGAAGGTCTATGTTGGCGCGATGGAGATCAGCACCTCTTTTAAAGAAATTGTGCCACTGTATGCCAAGTTGTTCCGAGTGGAAGCTGCTGTGCTGCTCAACAAGGATTATGTGAGAAACAGGATGTGGAACAGCCAGACAAAAGAGTATTTTGAGCAGCACCCAGAAGCCAATCACTATGTTGAGGCGTATAGTTCTTTAGAAGAAATGCTCAAAATACTCCCCAAGGTGTTTGTCAGAAGTGACTACAAGATTGATAAGATATCTATGGTTTACACCGAATCAAAGTACTATTCTGTCTATTATTTCCCCTTACCTGACTCGCAGGACGGAGAGATCAGTGAGGAGTTTCTGGTAGCTCCAGCTGGTTTTATGCTGATCTGGGAGGATGTCTCTGATCAGTTTGCCAACTCTGCTGTCAATTTTTCCATCAATATTTTATTGGCGATTCTCGGTTTTGTGCTGATTGAATGTGGGCTGATCTGGATACTCAACCGTGAGAACCGGCTGCATGTAGCGGAACAGTGCGCGGCAATCGATGAGCTAACCGGCCTTTATAACCGCCGCTATTTTGACGAACTGTTGGAGAGCGAACTGCGGCGGGCCGAGCAGAGCCGGGACATTCCCCTGTCGCTGATCATCTGCGATGTCGATTATTTCAAACGATACAACGATACCTACGGCCACAAAGCAGGCGATGAATGTCTGAAGAAGATCGCAGAGACCCTCAAGCTACAAGCCAGGCGCAGCAGCGACTGTGTAGCCCGTTACGGCGGCGAAGAATTTGTCATCGTCTTGCCGCGCACAGATATGCATTCAGCAGTGGACATCGCCGAAGGGGCGCGACGGGCGATCATGAATCTTGGCATCCCTCATATCAGCTCTGACATCGTGCCAATGGTCACAGTCACTCTTGGGCTGGCCTGTACCTCTGGTTTGGCCGAGTATGACAGCCTGTTTGAGGCCGCAGACCGCAATCTGTATATCGCCAAAAACAATGGTCGCAACCGGGTTGAGCCAGCCAAGGCAGCCATACCGCCCCGCAAAATAATTATCCCTCCTGCATAAGGCAACAAAAAGAAGGCAGGTTGATGTCACGTGCTCTTGGGCATCTTGCGCAGGTTGTGGAACTCCTCCAGGGAAGAGTAGTGCTCGTTTGCCAACGAGTTTGGCTCGATAAGAAAGGAGTTGTACTCGGCAGGCAAGCAGTTCGGCCTGGCCAAACTCCTTGCCTGTTAAGCCACAGAGGAGTTTGGCCGACTTGCAAAGGAGTTTTAGTCGGCAAAACTCCTCTGCGGCTTGGCTAAACTCCTTTGGTACTCGGCCAGACTCCTTTTCTGCCGAGCAAGATTCCTTTCCAAGTCGGCAGAACTCCTCTGTTGCCGAGCCAAACTCCTTTCTAAGTGAGCAAGAAAGGAGTGATTCCTACTTGTTAAACGACAAATACCGCCACAGAAGAAAACTGTTCACTCTCCGCTGCAATCTGTTGGCGATAACTTGGACTCAACTCTTCTGCACATTTAGCCGCCTTTCAGCCAGCCAGATGAGTACCAAGACCGGTAAGCCCATCAGGGCAGTTGCGAGGAAAAATCGTTCATAGCCCCAGGCTGTGACCATTGTGCCAGAATAGCCGCCGAGCAGTTTGGGCAAGAGCGTCATCAGCGAGCTGAAGATGGCGTACTGCATAGCGGTGAAAGAAATGCTGGTCAGCCCAGCAAGGAAGGCAACAAAGGCGGCAGAGGCGATGCCTGCGCTTAGGTTGTCCGCCGCAATGACCGCAGAGAGCAGCGGCACGTTGGCCCCAACTGCGGAGAGCAGTAGGAAAAGCAGGTTGGTGAGGCTGGAGAGGAGCGCACCGAGAAAAAGGATGCGCATCACGCCGTAACGGACAGTCAAGGTGCCGCCGAGAAAGCCGCCCAGCAGGGTCATGAAGAAACCAAAGGTCTTGGTGACGCTGGCAATGACCTCTTTGGAAAAGCCAAGGTCCTGATAAAAGAGATTGGAGATCACGCCCAGGATGATATCCGAGATGCGGTAGAAGCCGATCAAGGTCAGGAGCAGTAAAGCAGTACGTAGGCCGTAGCGGTTGAAAAAATCCAGCACTGGGTTGAAATAGGTCTGACTGACCATGCTACTGTCTGCCAAATTCCAGCGGATAAGTAAGACGGCAGCGGTTAAGGCGGCGCAGCTGGCCAGTAACAGGCGACCTGTTTCCGCCAGTAAAGAGGAAAAGGGAGCAAGCTCTTCGCCAAGAGCGGTACTGAAGAAGCCCTTGAACAGCCCGTCAAGCGTCAATACCACGCCACTGCTCAGAAAGAAGACGCAGGCAAAGACCCCAACCGTGCAGATAAAGAGCAGGAGAAAACGCAGATAATAACTGGCCGGATAACTGGAATTAGCCTTGTTCACTGCGGGTTCTGGGATGAGGAGAGTGGTGATAACTCCGGTCAGCATGACGCTCGCCATGATCAGATAGCTGCCCTGCCAGGCGGCGTAGTTGTACGCTTTCATACCAGTGCCAAACCAAGCGGCGATATACAAAGCCCCGGCCCCGGCAACCAGCATCCCAAGCCGATATCCGGCAATATAAGCCGAGGAGAGCAAAGCCTGCATCTCCTGTGCCGCGCATTCAATCCGGTACGCATCAATTACTATATCCTGTGTGGCTGAAGAAAAGCCGAGCAGTACAGCGGCCAAAGCCATAACCGTCAAGCTCTGCTTGCTTGCGACCGGATCCGTCATTGCCATGAGACAGATGGAAAAAATCACCGCTGTCTGAGCCAAGAGCAGCCAGCCTCGCCTTCTCCCTAATTTTCTCGTCAAGAACGGCAGGGGCAAGGTATCGATCAGCGGTGCCCAGACAAATTTGAAGGAATACCCTAAAGCGGCCCAACTAAAATAGGTGACAGTGGAGCGGTCGATTCCAGCCTCGCGCAGCCAGAGCGAGAGGGTAGAAAAGATCAGCAGGAGGGGAATACCTGCGGAAAAACCGAAAAAAAGCATCGTCACCACCCTGGGGTGCAGCCAGGCCTGCATGGTTTCACGCCAGCTTTTTTCTGCCGCATTCTCTCTGCGCATGTGCTTGTCCCTTCCAGATGACTGTGTTATGCTGGGGCCGATTCGATTCAACCCATTCTCTTTTTGAGCCGCTGAATAATGAAAACTGTCAAAATATATAACACGCTGACGAGAAAAAAGGAACCGTTGAAACCGCTAGAGGAGGGCCATGTCCGCCTCTACGTCTGCGGCATCACCTCGTATGACTGGTGCCACATCGGTCATGCCCGTTCCGCCTTGGTCTTTGACATGGCGGTGCGCTATTTACGCTGGCGCGGCTTCCGTGTCACCTTTGTCCGCAACTTTACCGATATTGATGATAAGATCATCAACCGGGCCAATGAGCAAGGGGTGAATTCGCAGGAGCTGGCTGAACGTTTCATCACTGAATTTTACACTGACATGGATGCGCTGGGCGTGGTGCAGGCGGATATTGAACCCAAGGCCACTGAGCATATTCCTGAAATGATCGCCCTGATCGAGCAGCTGATTGAACGCGGGCTTGCTTATCCCTCTGGCGGTGATGTCTATTACCGAGTGCGCAATTTTCCAGACTACGGAATGCTGTCAGGCCGCAAGTTTGACGATATGCAGGCTGGCGCACGGGTCGATGTCAACGAGCAAAAGGAAGACCCGATGGATTTTGTCCTCTGGAAGGGCGCGAAGCCGGGTGAACCGAAATGGCCCAGCCCTTGGGGCGAGGGTAGGCCTGGTTGGCACATCGAATGCTCGGCTATGAGCCGCAAATATCTGGGGGCAAACTTCGATATTCATGGCGGTGGTCAGGACTTAATCTTCCCGCACCATGAAAACGAGATAGCCCAGTCTGTTGGCGCAAACTGCCAGCCCTTTGCCAATCTCTGGATGCACCACGGCTTTGTTACGGTCAAGGAGGAGAAGATGTCCAAGTCGCTGGGCAATTTCCTCACCATCCGCGAGGTGCTCAAACAGTGGCCAGCCGAGGTGCTGCGCCTCTTTCTCTTTTCTACCCAGTACCGCAACCCGCTTGATTACAACGAAACCGCCCTGCGCGATGCCGAAGCCGGGCTGGATCGGCTATATGACTGTCTGGCCAAGCTCGCCGAACTGCCTGCCGCAGCCAGCGCAACAGGGTCATCGCTCCTCAGTGCCAAGGATAAGCAGGCCATCGCCTCTCTGCGCGAGCAGTTTGCTGCTGCTATGGACAACGACTTCAATACCGCCCAGGCCCTTGGCGTTCTCTTTGATGTGGTTAAGCTGCTGAACAAGGCTAGCCGCCTCTTGCTCGCCCAGCCAGGCAATGCCGAGGACGTAGCCCTTGTCCGCCAAGGCGGAGTAGATCTGCGCGAGCTGGCCGGACTGCTCGGCTTGCTGGTGCAAGACCCAGTGCAGCACATGCAGAAGAAGAAGGCCCAGATGCTGGCCGCTACGGATCTCTCTGAAGAGGAAATTATTACCCTGATTGCCCAGCGCAATGCGGCGCGTGAGCGCAAAGACTGGGCAGCCAGCGATGCGGTGCGGGATAACCTCCTGGCGCACAAGATTGAACTTCAGGATGGCCCGGAGGGAACGACATGGAGCGCACGTCTATGCTGAATCGTCAGCCAGCAGTTGCCGGGCAGTTGTACGAGGCCGAGCCAGACAAGCTGCGGAAGGAGGTGGCCCGACTTATTCCCTCTGTAAAGAAGAAACAAAAGGGAGCAGCGCACCTGGTCATTGTCCCTCATGCGGGCTATCTCTATTCAGGTCAAGTAGCTGGCGCAACGTTCGCCCGTGCGCATATCCCGGAGACGGTTATTCTCCTTGGCCCCAACCATCAATCCCTTGGAGCGTCGCTGGCAGTCAGCTCCGAAGATTGGGCAACGCCCCTTGGCCCAGTGCCACTGGCCCGGGACTTGGCCGAGGCCCTTGTGCATGGTTCCAAGCTCTTTGCCACGGACAATCTTCCTCATCAGCGTGAGCATTCCCTGGAGGTACAGCTGCCCTTTCTCCAATCTCTGCAAAAGAATCTGCGGATTGTGCCTATTGCGGTTTCTCGCCTCTTGATGCCGCAGTGTCGGCAGGCTGCGGCTGAACTGGCTAAGGTAGTCAAGAATTGTGCTGAACCAGTCCTGTTGGTTGCCAGCACAAACATGACCCATGACGAACCCCGGTTCGAGGCCTCAGAGAAAGATCAGCTGGCCTTGGGTCATGTTCTCAGTCTTGATCCGGTGGGATTACATCGCACGGTGTTGACCCAACGGATCTCCATGTGCGGCGTGATTCCTGTGACCATTGCCCTGCTGACCGCCATAGAGCTGGGAGCAGAGCATACAGAGCTGATCGGCTATGCTGATTCGGGTTATGTCACTGGCAACACCGAGCAAGTGGTAGGCTATGCCGGGGTCATGGTGCGGTGAAGAGCTGGCGTGCTCTCTGCGTTTCGCCAACAGCAGCCCCTGATGTTCTTCCAGGTGTTCTCCTTCCGCAGCGGCATTTCTTAGCCCTGCTTCAAGAAAGCAACGATTGTTATTGACATCTCCGGCTCGTGCAGTAAAGAAAAAGACAGGAATGCCAGGCTAAACAAGGCCGTTGTCCTCTGTCACGGGTTGCTTGCGCACACTTAGGCTACGTTGTCGCATCTTCAATGCCTTGTTCTGAATGAGTGCAAGCACGAGAACAGGGCGGACACCATCCTCCAACAGACTGAAGGCACGGTAGGTGGAATTGTGGAGGGTACCTATCAGCGAATCTAGTAGGTACCCATCAGGCATTCTAGTGGGTACCCACTAACGTGTCTGATGGGTACCCACTAGAGTGCCTAGTAGTCACCCACCAGTTTTCCTCCTGCTCTGCCTGCCTGCATTAAGCTACCCGCCTATAGAACCTGCCAGTCGTTCTGCATGAAGCGCAGGGCAATTATCCTGTTGAAAAAAATGGCGGGATGTGTATGCTGGCTCATCTGGTGAAGCACCAGATTGATTGCAGGGTTCCCTTGAGGATACTTCCCGTGCGGGCGGCCCTGCGTGTCCGCCCTGATGCCTGTGATCACTGAACAGAACGAGTCAACATCATGCCTGAGTTAAGCCGGTTCCTTGGCATCGGCAAGATCAAGCCATTGGTATAGGAAGGGAATTATGCTGGAAGTGCGACAGGCGGAATACGTCGGCAACTACGCTGTTCATCTGGTCTTCAACAATGGCCGGGCAGGCACGGCTGACTTGGAGCAGCTTGTCTTCAGCGACAGGCGGCCTGTCTTCGCACGGCTGCGAGAGCGGGCGAGCTTCAGCAGCTTCAAAGTCGCCCGCAGCACGGTTGTCTGGAATGATGAGCTGGATATAGCCCCGGAGTATCTCTTCTACCTTGCCTTCAAGGATGATGCGGCCTTGCAGGAGCAGTTCAGGCAATGGGGCTATGCAAGCCTAGAGACAGAGCCGCAGGCCTCCTCCTGCGCCTGAGAATAAACTGGTGGGATCCCATCAGGCATTCTAGTGGGTACCCACTAACGTGTCTGATGGGTACCCACTAGAGTGCCTAGTAGTCACCCACCAGTTTTTTCCCTGCTGCACCTGTCTACATTAAGACACCCGCCTATAGAACCTGCCAGCCGTTCTGCATGAAGAGCAGGGCAATTATCCTGTTGAAAAAAATGGCGGGATGGGTATGCTGGTTCATTTGGTGCAACCCAGTGGAGCTTTCCTGCGGACAGACGCAATGCCTGCCCCTTTCCCACGAATAACCGAGGTGCATAGATCATGACAAATGAAGAACTGCTGAAGGTGATAGAAGAGGCTAAGGCGAGCGGGACGACTTATCTTGATCTCAAAGGTAAACAGCTAAACTCCCTTCCATCCGATATCGGACAGTTAACAAATCTTAAAAGTATTGATCTTAGCTATAACCTGCTGACCTCCCTTCCGTCTGAGATTGGCTACCTAACAAACCTCGTTAAGATTTATCTTAAAGGCAACCAACTATCGACCCTTCCGCCAGAAATCTGCCATCTACAGAAGCTGAAAATAGTTTACCTCAGCGGCAACCCCCTCACTTCCCCGCCGTATGAGATAGCCATTAAAGGCATTGATGCAATTAGGGAATATTTCGCTGCTCTCCATAGTACTATACAAATATCAGGCGAGCTATCTCTTCCGATTTTTGAGGTAACTGGAACTGGAACGGTAGGGATACAAGATCACCCCCTCAACGAGGTGAAGATTATCTTAGTTGGCGATGGAGCCGCAGGCAAGACCTCCTTAGTCAAGCGGCTGCGTGGCGAGGCGTTTGATGAGCACGAAGACACTACCCACGGCATCAGCATCCGGGGCTGGGAACAGGAAGTCAGCGGGCGGAAGATCAGAATCAATATCTGGGACTTTGGCGGCCAAGAGGTGCAGCACGCCACGCATCAGTTCTTCCTCTCCCAGCGCAGTCTGTATGTGCTGGTGCTCGATAGCCGCAAGGATGACAGCGCGGAATACTGGCTGCGGCATGTGGAGACCTTTGGCGGGAACTCGCCCGTGCTGATCGTGCTCAACAAGATCGACAACAACCCCTCGTTTGATGTCAACCGGCCTTTCCTGCGGGAAAAGTATCCCAACATCTGCGGCTTCTTTCCCATCTCCTGCAAGACCAGCAAGGGTGTTGCTGACTTTAAAGCAGCCCTGCTGGAAGAGCTGGCCAAGATGAACATGATCAGCATCATTTGGCCGAAAAGCTGGTTTGCAGTCAAGCAGAAGCTGGAGCAGATGAAAAAGCCCTACATCAGCACGAATGAATACAAGGGCTATTGCGCTGAAGCAGGCATTACTGGCGAGGAAAGCCGAGAGGTGTTGGCTGACTTCCTCCACGATCTGGGAACAGCCGTGCATTTCCGGGGCTTGGTGCTCGATGCCATGAGCGTATTGAATCCAGTCTGGGTCACGAATGCTGTTTATACGGTCATCACAGCCGAGAAGATGGCCGACAGCAAGGGCTTCCTTGATGTGCGCTCCTTGAGAGAAATCCTACCGCAGGGTGACGAGGACAAACTCTGCTGCCCGCCGGAGACCCACGCTTTTATTCTGGAACTGATGCAGAAGTTCGAGCTGTGCTATGAACTCAGCAAGGAAGCGGTGCTTATCCCGCAGCTGCTCCCTGTGCCGGAGCCGCCGCTTGCCTTTAAAAAGGAAGACTCTCTCGGTTTCGCCCTGCATTATCCTGACTTTCTGCCGCCGTCGGTCTTTCCCCGCTTCATGGTCAAGGTGCATAAGGATATCAAGGCGGAAACCTGCTGGCGCACGGGCGTTCTGCTGGAGGACAAATGCAGCGGGGCACAGGCTTTGGTCAAGGCGGATGTGGAGGCGCGGCGCATCAATATCTGGGTGAAGGGAGAACAGCCCAGGGAGTATCTGCACTATCTCCGTTATCTGCTCACTGATATCAACAGCAGCTTTGAGAAGCTCAAGATCAGGGAGCTGGTGCCTATGCCTGATGATGAAGAGATTACCGCAGACTACGCCACCTTGCTGGAATACGCAAAGAATGGCATGGATAAATACATTCCCACTGATTCAACAGAGGTATATAGTGTGCATGAGCTGCTTGGCTTGGTGCAGCCGAAAGACAAGGCAGAATTGGAAAGAGTAGCAGAGAAAGCTACTCCGCAGGATATGGTAACATGGGTAGAGATACTCAATGAGACTATTGAACCAGAATGGACTATCCCTGTCATCGGCATCAAGCTCAACCTGAAGGGCTTCTTTGAAAAGCTCTTGGCCCGACAGAAGCAGAAAGGGAGGCAAGGGGCATAAAAATCACCCATGACATTCAACCAGCATAACCCGCATGGAACTTTCAATCAGTGATGACAAGACCAAGGAGCTGCTCACCGAAGTGATGATCGAGCTGCTCCGCACCAAGCGCGACCTGATCCGGGACATCTTCATGGACGCTCTGGAGGAAGTCGGCTTGGCCAACGCCATTGCCGAGAGCTGTAAGAACGAGTTCGTCTCAGAGGAGGAAGTTCTCTCACTTCTTGATCGAGCGGTAGAATGAACGTCCGATTTGAGGCCAAGTTTGTGAAAGACCTGAAGCAGATCAGCGACGGCAGACTGCTGAAGGCGGTCAAGGAGCTGCTGCTTGCCTGCAAAGAGGCGAGATCAGCCAAGTGAAGAAGCTGAAAGGATATGACACGTTCTACCGTGTCCGCATCGGCGACTACAGGATAGGGCTGAAACTTGCCGAGGATGGGCTGATCTTTGTCCGCTGCCTGCACAGGAAGGAAATCTACAGATACTTCCCCTGACAACCTGATGCAGACATGAAATGGCAGGGTGCCTGTCAGCATCAGCCGGGGCAGTACACCTCTTCGTCTGCTGCCTCGGCGCGACAATTTTGTGTCCAGAGGCCAGAGCGCGTTTTCTGGCCTCTTCGACGCAGGTGTGCAGGTCATTGTTGCAGGCCGCCAGCAGCGCAGTGCGGGCAGCATAAATCTCCTCAAGGATCGGATTCTTTGACATGGCTATGCGTCTCCTAGAAATTACTGCGAGGACAGCACTGGTGGTATCCCTCTTCATTCGTCATCGCCTGTGCACCTGCGTTGTTGATGGGGTTGTGTGACATTCGGAGTCAGCATGCTGGTAACGCGGGAATCAGCATGGTCACTCCACACGAGTCAGCATAGTGACTCCGCACGAGGCACCATGCTTGGAAGCTGAAGCCACCGGTTACGGGAATCATCCTCAAGGGAACCCTGCCGCCAAACTGGAGGGATCCCATCAGAGTGCCTAATGGGTAGCCTGTTCATTGATCATCGCCTGCGCACCTCTGTTCTTCGTGACGTATGAGCCAAAAATCTTTTGCCCATACCAAAGGCTCTCTCAATACTGCCCATCCTAAAAAGCCAACTGGTCTTTGTCAATAAGGAAAAACATCGGTTATAATCCTGCCAGGCCCGTCTTCTCGCCTGTACACATCGTCAAGCTCCCCGCGAATCGCCCCTAAGCCTTGACAGGAGAAATTTACCGGGTCTTCGTTGGGCTGATCTGGTATTATCCCGTCTGCCGCAGAGAAGACGGCAAGCTGCCCGGAACATCAACAAGAAAAGAACTGCTGAAGGACACATCATGCGCTACTCGCAACTGCTCATCACCACCGCCAAAGAGATGCCTGCCGAGGCTGAGGTCATCAGCCACCAACTGCTGCTGCGGGCGGGTTTTATCCGTAAGTTGACCTCTGGCCTCTACACCTATCTGCCGCTGGGCCTGGCTGCGCTGCGCAAAGTGGAGAACATTGTCCGCCAGGAGATGAACCGAGCAGGCGCGCAGGAGATCCTTATGCCGATGGTGCAGCCCGCTGACCTCTGGCAGGAGTCAGGCCGGTGGAAGCAGTACGGCCCTGAGCTGCTTCGCTTCAAAGACCGCCACCAGCATGACTGCTGCTTAGGGCCAACGCACGAGGAGGTAGTCACCGACGTGGCCCGGCGCGAGGTACACTCCTACCGTCAGCTGCCGGTCAATCTGTACCAGATCCAGACCAAGTTCCGCGACGAGATCAGGCCCCGCTTTGGCCTGATGCGCGGGCGTGAGTTCGTGATGAAGGATGCCTACTCCTTTGACAGCAGCGAGGCAGGCGCAGAAGAGAGTTACCGCAAGATGCGCGAGGCCTACATCCGCATCTTCAAACGCTGCGGGCTGGAGTTCCGGGCGGTCGAGGCCGACTCCGGTAGCATTGGCGGCTCGTTCTCGCACGAGTTCATGGTGCTGGCCAAGACCGGCGAGGATACTCTGGTCATCTGCCAGAGCTGTGACTATGCCGCCAACCTGGAGAAGGCCAAGGTTGCCCCGCCGCAAGCAGCAGACCGCACTTTGGTTGCGCTGCAAGACTGTGTCAAGGTCGCCACGCCAGGCATGAAGAAGGTGGACGCTGTGGCGGCCTTCCTCGAATTGGACACCCAGCAGGTGATCAAGACCATGATCTATCTGGCCGACGGCGAACCGGTGGCCGTGCTGGTGCGCGGCGACCGCGAAGTGCAGCCGGTCAAGCTGAAGAACCTCTTAGATGCGACCGACGTGGAGCTGGCCGATGACGACACGGTCTGGCAGAAGACCAAGCTGCCGGTCGGCTACATCGGGCCGGTGGGCCTGCCGATCAAGTTCGTGGCTGATCAGGAAGTGATGCTCATGGTCAATGCCGCTGCCGGGGCGAACGAGAAAGGCGTCCACCTGACTGGGGTCAACCCAGGCCGCGACTTCACCCCGGCCTTGGTCGGCGACCTGCGCCAAGTGACAGCCGAAGACCGCTGCCCGCTCTGCGGCGGCGCGCTGCGGCTCACCGAGGGCATTGAGGTCGGCCATATCTTCAAGCTCGGCACCAAGTATTCCGCAGCCATGAACGCTGTGTTCCAAGACACAGACGGCCAGGAGAAGGTGATGATCATGGGCTGCTACGGCATTGGCGTGAGCCGCGTGGTGGCTGCGGCTATCGAGCAGAACCATGACGAGAACGGCATCATCTTCCCGCTGCCGCTCGCCCCCTTTCAAGTCATCCTGCTCAACCTTGACCTGAAGAACGCGGCCATCACTGCGGCGGCAGAGCAGCTCCATAACGAGCTGGAAGCTGCTGGGATTGAAGTGCTCTACGACGACCGCGACGAGCGGCCCGGTTCTAAGTTCAAGGATGCGGATCTGCTCGGCATACCGTATCGGCTCATGGTGGGCAAGTCGCTGGAGAAGAGCGGTAAAGTGGAGCTGCGCAGCCGCCGCAGCGGTGAGGTGGTCGAGCTGCCGCTGGCGCAGGCTGCCGGCGAGATTGCCGCGAGGATCAGGGCGGAGTTGGCAGGGGCAGCGGTGTAGGGGCCTGCTCTTTGGCCGGGTCTGCTTGGGCAATAGTCTGATATGAGCCTCCTCATACGCATAACATGCGCCTCGGCATACGCTCCGTATGCGCCTCGGCATACGCTCCGTATGCGCCTCGGCATACGCTCCATATGCGCCTCGGCATACGGCGCAGATGAACCTCTACGCAGAGCTGCCTCTACGTTGCCAACCACACACCATGCCTGAGTTCAAAAGCCTGCTCTCGACCGCTCGCAGCTATCTCCAGGATGCTGACCTAACCCTGCTGGAGCAGGCCTACGCCTTTGCCTGCGAGCGGCATCAGGAGCAACGGCATCTGTCTGGTGATTTATATATCCTGCATATCCTGGATGTGGCCAACACCATCGCCTGGATGAAGCTGGATGTAGTGACCATCACTGCTGGCCTGCTGCACGGCATCCTCAAGCATGGCGTAGCCACGCCAGGGGAGCTGGAGGAACGCTTCGGGCACGAAGTGGCCAACATCGTCAGCGGTGCAACTCGGATTAACAATGTCCGCTACGACTCCAGTCTGGCGCATCAGGCCGAGAACATCCGCAGGCTCTTCCTGGCTATGGGGTCAGATATCCGGGTGCTGCTGGTGCGGCTGGCTGACCGGCTGCATGACATGATCCATCTGAACAAAGAAGCAGATGAGGAACGGCGGCGGCAGGTAGCCCGCGAGACCATGGATCTCTACGCGCCCTTGGCCAGTCGTCTCGGTATTGACTGGCTGAAGCGGCAGCTGGAGGATCTGGCCTTCCAGTATCTGTTCCCAGCAGAACACGCTGCCCTGAGCGATCACATTGAAAGCACGGTCAGTGAGCGGGAGAATTACGTCAAGGAGGTCATTGCCATCCTGCGTGACAAGCTGAAGGCCAACGGCATCCAGCCGCTGCGGGTGATCGGCAGGCCCAAGCACCTCTACTCCATCTACAAGAAGCTGGTGGTGCAGAACATCCCTGTCGAGCAGGTCTATGACAAGGTGGCTTTCCGCATCATCGTCAGCACGGTGCGGGAGTGCTACGAGGCTCTCGGTACCATCCACGGCAGCTGGACTCCAGTGCCAGGCCGGATCAAGGACTTCATCTCCGCGCCTAAGTCGAATAACTACCAGTCGCTGCACACTACTGTAGCTGGCCCTGGCGGCCACTTCATGGAGATCCAGATCCGCACCAAGGAGATGGACGACGTAGCCCAAGAGGGTGTGGCCGCGCACTGGGCCTACAAGGAAGGGCAGAAGATCAATCGGAACGATGCCCGGCTCTTCCAGGAGCTGAAGAAGCTGGTGCAGGGGATGCAGGAGGTTGAAGATCCGGTTGAGTTCCTTGATACCGTGCGGGGCGAGCTGTACGACCCGGATATCTACGTTCTCACGCCGACCGGTGAGGTGCGGGAATTACCGCGCAGTGCTACGCCGATTGACTTTGCCTATGCCATTCATACTTCGGTCGGCGACCGCTGCGCTGGCGCACGGGTCAATGGCAGGCTGGTGCCGCTCAAGTATGAGCTACAGAACGGCGATATTGTCGAGATCATCACCAGCAAGGAGCCGCACCCCAAGCAGGCTTGGCTGCACATGGTCAAGACCAGCCGGGCCAGGGCCAAGATCAGGCAGTGGCTGCGCAAGGAGGAGAAGGAGCGTGCCCTAGAGCTAGGTCGAGAGATCTGCGAGCGCGAGCTGAAAGCCCATGACACCAGCCTGAAGAAGCTGGTCAAAGGGGGCCAGCTGCGCCTACTGCTGACCAAGCTGCGAGCTGCCTCGCTCGATGAGCTGCTGACCAAGGTGGGCGCGGGCGAAGTGACCATCCAGCAGTTAGAGCGCGCTCTGCTGCCAGAAGAGCAGGTGAAGCAGGAAGAGGTGAAACGGCAAGAGGCCGAGCTGCGCGAGAAGACCGCTGACAGCGCGCCGAGCAAGCCGGTGCCTGCTGGTGGACGCGGCGCAGTGCAGGTTGATGGCATTGACGATCTGCTGATCAAGATCAGCCAGTGCTGCCAGCCAGTGCCGGGCGACGAGATTATCGGCTATATCACCATGGGCAGCGGTGTGGCTGTCCACAAGGCCAAATGCCCCAGCTTGGGCACAGCTGAACCAGAGCGGCTGCTGGAGGTGCAATGGTCAGGTGCAAGCCAAGGCGGACACCGGGCCGAGCTGCTCCTCAAGGCTGCTGACCGCCGCAATCTCCTGGCTGACATCAGCTCAACCATCTCTAGTGATGATGCCAACATCCTGGAGATGAACTCCCGCACCAGGCCGGACAACATTGCCGAGTTCCGGGTGCTGATCGAAGTTACTGATCTCCAACAGCTGCAGGTTGTGCAAATGCACCTGCGCCAGCTCCCGAATATGCTTGAGGTGCGTCGAGGCGGCAGGGCATGAGGGAGATTTGCTGCGGAGTTTGCGGCAATGAAGTAGAGCCGGGCCTGCGGCACTGTCCTTTCTGTGAATCCGAGCTGGAAGTTGTTCTGCCAGGCCAGCTCGATCTGCATAAGATCGTGAATCTCAAGCAGGGAATGCCCTCGGTCGAGCAGGCCCTGCTCCGTCTCGACCGCGAACTCACCCAGGCCCGCGTCGAGCAGCGGCGCGTGTTGACCTTGATCCACGGCTACGGCTCCAGCGGCGCAGGTGGCGTTATCCGGCAGGAAGTCCGCACGCGCCTGAGCTATCTCCGGCACCGGGGTGGGATTAGCGAGATCGTTTGCGGCGAGGATTTCCACAGCCGCAACAGTCAGGTCCGCCAACTCCTGCACCGTTTTCCCAGCCTGCGGCGGCACCACGACCTCAACCGGGCTAATCCAGGCATCACCCTAGCCATGCTCTAAGTTGACAAGATCGACTGAGGGAGAAGCAGATCATCGGCGATGATCGAAAGAGAAGATCGCCGTACATCCTCAAGACCATCGAGCGATAGTCCCTCAGACCATCGGCGATGATCTTGGGGACTATCGCTCGTACATCCTCAAGATCATCGGCGTACATCCCAGGGATCTTCGGCGATGATCGAAAGAGAAGATCGGCGATGATCTCTAAGACTATCGCGTGATCATCTCTTTGTAGGCCGACTGCGCTCATCGCCCTAGCCCTGCCATTATTCTGCCCACCCAGACCAGCACCACGCCCAACAGGACTTGCGAGCCAGCATTCAGCGCAGCCAGTTCCACGCGACCAGCCCGGATCAGGTTCAGGGTCTCATTACCAAAGCTGGAAAAGGTGGTAAAGCCACCGAGCACGCCAGTGATCAGGAAGCTGCGCACCTCTGTGGCCAGCAGGGCGCGGTTATCCGCCAGGGCACTGAGAAAGCCAATCAGCAGGCAGCCGATCAGGTTCACGGCTAACGTGCCAAAAGGGTAGATAATCGAGCCAGAACGATGTTGCACTGCCGAGCTGACCAGAAAGCGCAGCACAGCTCCGGCAAAACCGCCCAGCCCAATCAGCAGCAGGTGGAACAACGGTGCTCTCATCTGCCAAACAAGCCGTCAATCAGGCCTGGCAGATTGGGCACTACCTTTTCCAGTTCTTTGGGTACGACCTTTTTCACCTGCTCCTGGAGCACCTGCTTGGCTGCCTGGCCTGCTGCCTGACTTACCAGGTCAGACGCAGCCCGCATCAGGGCTTCTGGGTTATAGACTGGCTTCTCTTTGGTGCCTTTGATCGGCACCTTCAGCCTTGCGCCCTTGAGCAGCTCGTAGCCTTTCTTGCCCACCAGATTCTTAGTCACAGGCACTTCCAGCACGTAATCCAGGCTGCCGTCAAAGCCTGCCGAGCCGCTCATCACCATTTCCGATTCAGCGATGGTGATCTTGATGGGCGAGCAGGAGACGCGCCCCTTCTTGCCCTCACAGGTCAGCGATTTCTCCTTGAGCTGCAGCTGTTGACCAGCCAGCCCAGCCATGTCCAGGATCCCTGCCAAAGCACTCACTGGCTCCAGTACCACGCTGGCCAGGTCAAAGCGCAGCTGGAAATCTGCCTGATCCAGCCCTTTGCCGCCCACGGGCAGGGACAGTCGCTCTGCCCGGACGCTAATGATTCCGGCTGGCCGGGCCAACGCCCCCAGCAGGGGGTGAAAATGCTTGAGCAAACCGTCGGCTAAGGTCTCTGCCAAGCCAACATGATCCAGTATCTGCTCTGGGGCCGCTAAGGTCAGCAGAGGCGGATTGTGGGTGTAGTCGATGGTCGGCGTGAACTGTACCTTGCCGCCATTCAGACTGCCCTTGAGGGCAGCATTCATGATCCCCTTCTGCATTGCGGTCTCTGCGGACAGATCGCTGATCTCTATGCCTGACTTGGCAAAGGTGTCAGCATGAACCTTGCCCGCAAAGCGGAGATCAACCTGCTGCTTGGTTGCGGTTAAGGGATAGTAGAGGCTGAACTTCTCCTTCTGCTTCCCTTCCGCGCTAATGCCCAGGGGGTACATCCCGTTGATCACGGCCACCAAATCGGCGAGATCCGGGGTAGCCATACCTTCTAAGGTGAGATGGGGATTCTTACCCGCGAGTTCCAGCTTGCCGCTGGACTGCACAGCCAGTGGCGGTGAGAGCAGGTCAAAGGTGGTGAAGTAGATGTCGCCAGCAGCCAAGTCACCGTGCAGCTTGCTGCGGAACTCGGTCTTGTCTCTGGCAGCGAGCAGGCTGCCTTCCTTGCCATACATGAAGCGATCCAGGTCAATCTCCACAGTACCGTTGTTGCCCTTGCCGTCAGGTTGCCCAGCCAGCTCAATGGTAAAGGTTGCTGCGCCGCCCAGCTTCTTGTCCGGGGTGAGCTTGCCCAGCTGCTGGAGCAGAACCGTGAGCTTGGCCAGATCAGATTTGCCGCTGATCTGCACATTCTTGAGCACAGGCATGGGCTTGTGCTGCCAGTCCTCCAAGGCCAGCTGCTGGAGCTTGATTTCAGCAAAGCTGGAGGTGAATTCCAGATCGCGCAGGATCAGCCGATGACTTACAGGATCAATCAGGCTGTGGCCGCCGCCATCTGCGAAGAAAGCAGCGCGACTGTCTGCCTCAATCAGGGGCCGAACCGCCTTATCGGCGGCTGGCGTGGCCTCGGTGGGAACTGCCCGCAGGTGCAACTCCGGTTCGCGGAAGACCTTGCCCTGTTGATAGAGAATGAAATCCTTGATCTGGCTGTCCAACTCGCGCAGCACCACTCGACTGTCCTCGGTATAGCCAGAGGTATGCAGATTAAGGGTGCCAGCCAGCGAAGTCTCCTGATCAAGGGCCTCGAACTTGTGCAGCAACTCGACCAACTGCGCCAGCAGCAGCTTGACCTGGACTTGATAGCCTGTGGAAAGTTTGCCGTTTTTGCGGTAAATGCCCTCAAAGGAGCCGCTGACCGTGCCTGCTAAGGAAGCAAGGTCAAAGGTCAGCTCTGCTGCCTCTTGCGAACTTTCTGGGAACTTGCCAGGTGCGTTCAGCTTGCCGCTGAAGCTGGCTTTATGCGGAGGCAAGATCTCTTTGCCTTGGCGGGAAAGGCGGAAGTCGGCAATCCCAACCTCGGCTGCGGCCTGATACCGGTCATTGCCACTGTGCGCGAGCTGAAGTTGGAGCTGCAACTTGCCGCCTGCATCCCAGCCAGAGCGGAAAATCCGGTTCACCTCCCGCATGGTTTGATCCAGATCAGCCTCACCTGCCAGCGAGAACTGCTTCAGGTTGCCTTTTCCCTCTAGATTGAGAAAAGGCGCGGTCAGGGCGAGGCTCTCCACCTCTGGTTCTTGGTTTACCACGCTGCCAACCACATGCAGACTGAGCGGATACTCCCAGGAAAAGGACTCGCTGTTCTGGCGGCCAGCCAAACTGTCTGCGGCGGCATCTACAGCTACCTGCAAGCGTCCGCCTTCCTTGACCAGCTCGACGGAGAGGTTGAGTTCACCCCGGTCAAGCCGCAAGTCATCCCGTACTTTCAGCAGATGCGGGAATTGGGCCAGCAGGAGAGAAAGATCAACCTGGCCCTTACCGCTCCCTTGCAAGTTGTCGCCGCTGTAAGTACACTGAAAATTCAAGTTGCCAAAGTCAGAGACCAGTTTGAGGCTGGGAAACTGCCAGCCCTTATCCTGTTGGCGCATGTCAAGCGTAAGCGTCAGCTGGCTAAAGCGGGGATGATCCAAACCCAGTGCGCCGCCCGTGAGATCAACCTCGATCAGCGACATTGGGCCGCTGATGGCAAGGCCGCCGTCTGGGCCACCTTTGAGGCTGATCTCCGCTGACAGCTTGCCACTGCCCTGCGGCAGGCCTTTTTCCCCTGGCTTAAGAGCCAAGAAGGGCTTGGTCTGCACCTCATTCAGCTTGAGCTGGAAATCAGCGGCCTTCAGGCTGCCTTTGGTCAGCTCGTTCAGCTTGGTTGAACCAGAGAATGCCGCAGTTCCCTCCTCAGCAGTGTCAGCCAGCAGGTCAAATTTCAGTTCACCTGCGGCGGTCTCTGCTTTGAGCGAGCCATTGCGGAGCAGTACCTGCGGCGACTGCCCAGCTTGGCTGACTTTAACGAGCATTTTGTGGATCGTCAGCTTGCCCCGCATCTTTTCGAGGAAACTGTCTTCCGCCTCTTTCGGTGCAGCCTTTTTTGCCTGAAGCCCAGGCGCAGCTGGGCCGCTTGCGCCCTGTTCCACCTTCGCTTGGCTTGCTGGCGCAGCTGCGGGCGGCTCCGGCTTCAGGGTGAACAGCAGCGTTGGCTCGTTGAGAGTGATTTCGCCAAGCTCTTCTGGGGCGGTAATGAGCGGCCAAAGTGCCTGGCTGCTGCGCAGTTCCGCGATCTCAAGCTGGAAACCCTGCTTTGGGTCTGCATAATGTACCTTGGCGCACTCAAGACCCTGCTGCCAACCAATGGTACAGCTTTCTGCGGCCAGTTTGCCGGGGATACTCTTGTTCAGCCGGGTCAGCGCCATGTTCCGCACCCAATTTGAAGACAGGAGCGTCGGGGCGAGCAGCACTGCTGCCACTAGCACACCGATTCCGGTTCCTGCCGCAATCAACAGCTTCTTCATTTTCACCTGGTCTGCTCCTCATATCACGATGAGAGAATGCCTGCACTTCTTCTGTCCGGGAGCTTGCCGCGAAAGCGGCTGTTTGTCAATCTTGTTCTATCGCTTGCCGAAAATCAGGAGTGTTCCCTGTTACTTTCCTTGCAGCATGTACTGCATAACCACTCGGTACAACTCCTTTCTTGCTCGCTAACCAAGGAGTTTGGCTTGGCCAGAAAGGAGTTGTACTCGGCAGCAGAGGAGTTTGGCCAAGCCGCAGAGGAGTCTTGCCGACTTGCAAAGGAGTTTTGGTCGGCAAAACTCCTTTGTGGCCGACTAAGAAAGGAGTTCTGTCTAGCCGAACTCCTCTGCTGCCGAGTACAACTCCTTTCTGGCCGAGCCAAACTCCTTGGGAAACGAGCCGTACTCTTCCCTTACCCATTTGCACATCTCTTCCGCGACCTGCGAAAGCTGCCGAATATCAGGTAACTCATACCGCAAGAGGAGCAATTGGTACGCTACCCGCTACAACCTGGCACGCACCCCTTCATGTTGACTTCGCAGAAGATTAAAGAGAAGGGCAGGGTAAAGCAGCTCGACAGAGGGTAGTTCTGCCAGCATCTCACTGAAGTTGCTGCTGGGCGTGGTCTTGACCGAATCGCAGAATACTGCTACCGTCTAGTGAGAATGCTTCTTTTTTAGCAGGAGAACCACGGTAAGCTACTGAAGAGTTCAGTTGCGCCTCAAGAATAATTCGGAGACAAGATCATGAGTAAAATGTTAGTAGCAATGGATTTACAGGCGGCGATTATCGCCCATTTAAGTTGGAAAGCCAAGTTGACTGATTTTTTCTATGGCGTGGAAAATCTGACCCTCGCGGATGTACCGGATCATACCCGCTGCGATTTCGGTAAATGGTTGTATGGCAGAGGGCTTAATGATCTTGCTGGAATCCCTGAAGTGAAGGCAATGGAGGCCCTGCACAAGGAAGTGCATGATGGCATCAAAGCCTTAGTCGCCATGCCGCTGGAGCAAAGGCAGGGAGGGGAGGGGCAGCAGGCGTTAGCTTCCTTCAAAGATACATGCGACCGTCTCGTAGAGATGCTGGAGCGCATGGAGAACCAGGCGAAATGACTTTTCATTGCCAAAACTATGATATCGCCGCAGACCGCTGTAAGCGGCTTTCTGGCGAATGCGTCCCGGCTCGTAAAGGCTGCGTCCTTGAAGGACGGATGGTAGTGAGCGAAGAATTGGCCGAGAGAATCCGCAGAATCAACGAGGAAACAACTCGGCGCAGTTTACAGCAGGATCTTAGCCAAGGAAAATAGCTGCCAGTTTGCGGCGGATCAGTTGCTCCTGCTGCTGGAAAATTCGCTCAAGCAGTAACCTACCCCGAAAGCGCAAAGGTAGCCATTTTTTTCCGCCAAGCCGCAAGCAGAAAAAACCGGGGTAGGATATACCCCGGTGGAATCCTTATTTGCTGTTGTTGATCTTGCTGCGGAGTATCCCAGAGGGTTTAAAGGTGACTACCCTTCTGGCATCCAGAATTAGCTCGTCGCCGGTCTGTGGATTGCGCCCGCGCCGAGGTTTTTTGTCCTTCACATTGAACTTGCCAAAGCCGCTGAGGAGCAGATCTTCGCCCTTGATCAGAGATTCTTTGACTAACAGGATGAAGGTCTCCACTGATTCGGCGGCCTGGGTCTTGGTCAGGCCGGGATGTTTTTTATAGACCGCTTGAATGAGATTCGCTTTTGTCAGAGTCATTTGCTATTCCTCGCTGTTTATCTACACTTGATATTCAACCTTCTATAACTATAAGAAAAGTCACCGGTAATGTCAATCATTATCAAAAATACAGGAACCGGCAGAGATGGCAGCGAAAAATCCGCTGCCTTCTGCCGTCCGATCAGAGGTTGTCAGCCATGGTGAAGATGGGCAGATACATGGCGACAACTAAGCCACCGATGGTTCCGCCAAGAAAAACCATCATGAACGGCTCAATCATGGCGGTGAGGTTCTCCACAGCCTGATCCACCTCCTCGTCATAGAAATCAGCGATTTTCGACAGCATAGCATCAAGGGCACCGACTGACTCGCCGACATTGATCATCTGGACTACCATGCTGGGAAACACGCCTGACTCCTCCAGCGGCTCGGCAATAGGACGGCCTTCAGCTATGGAGGATGCAACATGGAAAACCGCCTGCTCTATGATCTTGTTGCCAGCGGTCTTGGCCACAACTTGGAGCGCATCCAAGATTGGCACACCGCTCTCCAGCATTGTGCTCAGGGTACGGGTAAATTTGGCCACAGCCACCTTGCGGATTAGTGGACCTGCCACCGGAGCTTGGAGCATGAGCGCGTCAATCTGTATCCTGCCTTTTTCCGTGTTGTAATATTTTTTAAATAGAAACCCTGAAACCCAAGCAGCACCGATGATGTAAAGAAAGTTTGCTTGGGCAAACTCGCTCATGTCAACGACGAGCTGGGTTGGTTTCGGTAATGCCCCGCCCATGCTGGCAAACATGTCTTTAAAAACCGGAATGACGAAGATCAGGATGACGGCAAGAATGAGGCCGGCGATGCCAAGGCAGATCACCGGGTAGGTCATTGCCCCTTTAATTTTTTTTGTCAGGGCCATGGACTTTTCCTTGAACGCCGCTAGCCGCGACAGGATGGTGTCCAAGATACCGCCCACCTCTCCGGCCTCAATCATGTTGGCAAACAAAGAGTCAAAGACTTTTGGGTGCTTGCGCATTCCGTCGGCCAAGGTCATACCAGTCTCAACATCGTTGAGAATCTCGGTTAACGCCCGTTTGAAGCTCGGGTTATCCTGCTGCTTGGAGAGTATTTGCAGGCACTGTACCAAGGGCAAACCAGCATCAATCATGGTGGACATCTGCCGAGTGAAGATGACGATGTCCTTACCCGTAACTTTTGGCTGGAGAAAAGCCACGTTGGCGAACATATCCTTGGGTTTTTCTTTCACCGTTGGATTCTGAATGCGCAGGCGCTTGAGCTGCCCCAGCACCCCTGCCTCGTTGACCGCTTCTATTTCGCCCTTGATTTTGTTGCCGAGAGAGTTCTTCCCTTTCCAGACGTAAACAGGCATCGTTTAGACTCCAGTGATATTTTTTTCAGCAGGAATGGCCGGATAAACTGTTGACAGCCGTCGCAATACCATTTATAAAATGGCAGCTCCGCACGATTAGTTCTATTGTATGCAAGATTCCTTTTCGATTCAAGGAAAACATCATATTTTTTCAGGAGGTTCGCAAAATGCAGACCAGTAACGCAGGAAAATACAGTTCCGGCGGCTTTCAGCCGATCATTGAGAAGTGCAGCGGCTGCGACCGCATCGTCGAGGAGAACAGCAGCCAGTACTGCGGAACGTTCATCAAGCCGTCGGCAAAATGGCGTTTGGGTTTTTGCAACCTAGCCACGCATGCTAAACCAGAGATCAAGGTGGTCACGGTCAAGATCAACCCCCTGAAAGCTGCTAAACGCGCTTCCCGCAAGAAATAATCTCCTGCGGAGGGGCAATTCATTGATGAATTGCCCCTGGTGGTTTGCAGTTCGCTGCTATTGCCTTCCCACTCCGACGTACTGGAAGCCATGCGCTCTCATTACCGCAGGGTCATAGACGTTGCGTAGGTCAATAAAGACTGGTGTCCGCATATCCTGTTTGATTTTCTCTATGTCCAACGCCCGGTACTGATTCCATTCAGTCATTAGCACTACGGCATCTGCACCTTCGCAGGCAGCGTAGGCGTTATCGACATATTCAATGCCGTCAGGCAAATATTTTTTCGCTTCATCCATTCCTTTCGGATCATGGGCGCGAATAGTTGCCCCTTTTTCCAACAGAGCAGGCAGAATGGTGATGGCTGGCGCATCGCGCATGTCGTCGGTTTCTGGCTTGAAGGTTAGGCCGAGCACGCCAATAGTTTTCTTTGCCTCAGAACCGCCCACTGCATCGCGTATTTTCTTGACCATTCTGGCTTTCTGCGCAGAATTCACATCC
The DNA here is from genome assembly GCF_048287395.1 of Candidatus Electronema sp. PJ. Classification (NCBI taxonomy): domain Bacteria; kingdom Pseudomonadati; phylum Thermodesulfobacteriota; class Desulfobulbia; order Desulfobulbales; family Desulfobulbaceae; genus Candidatus Electronema; species Candidatus Electronema sp. PJ. The sequence continues at coordinate 83,375 of NZ_JBLWEO010000042.1, forward strand.
ACGGCGGCTTCCACAATCCGTAGATTCTCCCCGTATTCCTGCACCAAGCGCATCAGGGCCAAGGTATCTTTAGGGAAGCAAGAGCCACCGTAGCCAGGGCCAGGATGAAGGAATTTGCTCCCGATTCTCCCGTCCATGCCAATGCCCTTGGCTAAGGCTGTGACATCTGCGCCAACTGCCTCGCAAACGGAAGCGATCTCATTGATGAAGCTGATCTTCACGGCGAGAAAGGCATTGGCGGCATACTTGGTCAGCTCGGCGGTTTCGATGCTGGTACTGACGATGGGTGTTTCCTGTAGATACAGCGGTTTGTAAATATCCCGCAGCACCTGTTCTGAGCGTTCGGAATCAACCCCGATCACCACTCTGTCCGGGCGCATAAAGTCGGCAATGGCTGCGCCTTCTCGCAAAAACTCAGGATTAGAGGCCACATCAAAGTCCGCCTGCGGATTGGCCTCGCGGATAATCCGGGCTACCTGCCGAGCAGTGCCCACAGGCACGGTGCTTTTGTCGATAACCACTGTGTAACCGCGCAGGCAAGGGGCGATTTCCTTGGCAGCGGCATAGATGTAGCTCAGATCGGCATAGCCATCGCCTCTGCGAGAGGAGGGCGTGCCTACAGCGATGAATACGGCTTCGGTATCCGGGACAGCTTCCTCCAGCTTGGTGGTGAAACTCAGCCGCCCTTCCGCCACATTTTTAGCAACCAAGATATCAAGGCCTGGCTCGTAAATCGGGATTTGCCCTTGCCGCAGGCGGGTGATTTTTTCCTCGATTTTATCGACGCAGACTACATCATGACCGAACTCGGCAAAACAGGTACCGGTGACTAAACCGACATAGCCGGTGCCAATTATTGCTATTTTCATGCTTTTTCCTTAGTGAAGATTGGGATAATAGACCTCTTGCATCAATCAACAAAGCAACAAGAAAATTTGCGTTCCAAGTTGCAGCTGAAAGCGATTTTTTCACATAACTCTGAGTTAATATTCCTTTCCTGCTCACTGGCAAAGCAGTTCGGCTTGGCAAGAAAGGAGTTCTACTCGGTAGCAGAGGAGTTTGGCCAAGCCGCAAAGGAGTCTTGCCGACTTAGAAAGGAGTTTTAATCGGCCAAACTCCTTTCTAAGTCGGCAAGAAAGCAGTTTTGCCAAGCCGAACTCCTCTGCTACCGAGTAGAACTCCTTTCTTGCCAAGCCAAACTCCTTGGTAAACGAGCCGGATTCTGCCCTTACTTCTTTGCAGAGATCTTCCGCAGCGTGCGGAAGATGCTGAAACAGCAAGAAGATAAAAAAACTTGACCGGTCATCAATGATGCCGGTCAAGTTGATCATTGCCTGCTATCCAGCTTGACAGCAGAGCAAGCCTGGCTGATTACGGACGGTGATCCCAACGGTCGCGATGCTCCCAATGATCACCACGATCCCGATCGCGCCAGCCATCATCACGGTCACGATGACGACGGTGGCTATACTTTGGGCGCAGGGCGAAGTATGGCATAAACATCACCTGCCGCCTCCTTCTGTCATAGTGATCCCAACCTCTTTCTCGGTACTCAATTACCCCGGCTTTGAATTCAACAGAGCCTGATACCAGAATCTGTGCCCCTGCTGTCCTGCTGCCAAGCAAATCTCTAAGCGTTTCCACCCCGAAACGCCGCGCCTCACGCTGTTCGTCCCGACCAAATCTGTCTGCTGCGTCTGGGCCAACGCTGTTGACCATCAATGCGATGGATTGTCGGAGCAGGGAGTCTGACCAGGTACGAAGAGTATCTATGTCGCTGCGTTGCAGAGATACCCAGGACTCTACCGCACCCCGTTCCGCCTCATCCTCAGTCAGTTCTCTGCCATAAGCTACATACCAGCCACCAGCCTCTACTTCTTCCTTTGCCCGCCATACCCTTTGGGCAAATACGTCCTGCGCCGCAGCCACGAGCAGCAGCAGGGATACCGCAGCTAACACGATTCTTGACGCTTTCATTGTGTTCTCTCCTTAGTTGTATGGATGTTTCAGCAGCCTACCCAAAAGAAGCAGGCCGGTTATACGCAAATCATCTGAACTGGAGAATATGCTCATAAGTACGACGAGTGCCATCATCGAGCGCAACTTCAGCTTTGAGATTAAAAACTCCCCAGCCCGTGGCAGACAGTGGATGACCGGGTTTCGAGCTATCACCATACTGGACACTGGGCTTAAACGAAGGATGGAGATGATAGGTGACCGAACTGATCCGGCGCAGGAAGTCTGTAGGCCCATCGATGTAGGCAACCCACTGCCAACTTCCGCCGCCTATGTTACGAGAGATATTCTTCAACGAGAAAGCGTTCATGATTTCAGCAGAACTCGGCCCGCGCCAGTCTGGTCCGCCGTGTTGATGCGGAGACTGGATAACTGGCGGCGAATAGGGATTGGCTGGCTCTTGAACTGGGCCATTACTCCACGGTACGCTGCCGCCTAGTTTGGCTTTCATCCCCACGTAGGGAACGAAAATTACCTCTGCTCCCCTTTCATGTCGATCTCTGTATTCTAGGAGACCTGCTTTGATGGTCACAGAGTTTAACTCCATCTGCTGCGAGCCAGGCTGCCTGCCGCGTATCAACTCCCGCACCGTGCGCACCGTAAAACGCATGGCCTGAAACTGATCTTCCTGGCCAACGTCGCGGACGGCGGCTAAGTTTGCTGCTTGCTGCACCAGCGCATTGGCCCACTCATGCAACAGCCCCATTTCCCGCGTCGCTCGAGCGGCAAAAATGGAGACTCCGGGCTGTACTTCGCCGCGCTCCACATCCCCTTGTGTCAGCCTGTTGCCATAAGCCACCTGCCAGCCGCCTACTTCGACCTCACGCTCTGCGGACTGTCTGCCACCATGCTCCCCTGCTGACCAGTCTGCGGCTGCTGTGCCGACAACGAGCAGCAGTAGAGAGGCTGCCATTAAAAGTACTTTTGCCGCGTTCATCTCATTTTCCTCCTGATTTGAGTTCAACTGCCTTGTGCTGGGCAAATTCGATGATCTTCTGTTCCGTCTTAGCAAAAGCTGTCGGACGCGATTCAGCATCAGGGCGACTGTAATAGGCGACCTGCTTCTTCTTTTCCTTATCCCAGACAAGGATGATAGTGGGATAGTTGCGCTCCTCCGGCTTTCCCCCATACGCTGCCTTTAAGTTAAAAAAGCCGCTTTCACGAATAAAACGGAGCAGCTCTGCTGCTTCGTGCTCTGAGACCAGGGCGGTTTTCTTTACCGTCTTTGTTTTCGACGGTTCCGCTGCAACCGGATTATCATACTCGGCGATCTCTTCAGTATCAGCAAGATGGAGATCGCGGGTCAGCACTATCCGGCGCAGGGGCGCGGTGTATGAAACCAATATCTCGCCGCCTTCCTCAGCCTTGGCAGCCAAATCAGCAGCGGTTTTGCTGCCCAACGCCAGTGACGGCCCAGCAGCAGCTAGCACAAGCAGTAAAGCGGACAGGCCAGCTATGCAGTTCATTTCAGCTCCTCCTTGCTCTGACAGAGCAGAGCGGCAAGGGTTGCTCTCTTTTTTACCTTGTTTCACGCAGGTCAGCAACGACTAAGCCTGGCGCAGCTGCTCTCCTGCCCCTTTTTCCCATCCAGCACCTCTCGCACCACGCTGGCTAACTCTCCCTTCGTGAAGGGCTTCATCAGCAGGCGGCGGATGCCGATGCTCTCCGCCTTTTCCTCGTCAATCAGGGCACTGAAGCCAGTGCAGAGGATGATCGGCAGTTCTGGACGGCAAGAGAGCATCTGTTGAGCCAGTTCGGCTCCAGTCATCTGCGGCATGGTCATATCGGTAAAGACCAGATCAAAGGCCTGGGGCTGCTGGTTGAACAGGGCCAGGGCCTCGGTGCTACTGGTTAGGGTTGTGACTCGGTAGCCAAGACTTTCCAAAATGCTTTTGGTCATCCCTGCCACGTTCAGATCATCATCAACCGCCAGAATTCGCTCGTTACCAGTTGGCAGCACAGCAGCCTTTTTATCGAGTTGGCTCTCCTTGGCCTCCCGGATAATCGGCAGATAGACATCAAAGACTGCGCCGTGCCCCAGCTCGCTGGCCACAGTAATCTCGCCGCCGAAATCCAGGGCAATGCTTTGTACCAAAGCCAGCCCTAGCCCAGTGCCTTCGCCCTTTGCTCTGGTGGTAAAGTACGGCTCAAAGATTTTTTCCAGAATGTCCTCTGGTATTCCGCAGCCAGTATCCCGTACCTTGAGCTGGAGGTAAGAGCCAGAGGGCAGCCGCAGCCTGCCGGGCCGGGCATCGACATGCAGCTCAATCTGGCGCAGGAAAACCTCTAAGAGGCCACCGGTTTCCCGCATTGCGTAGTAGGCATTAGTGCAGAGGTTCATCACTACCTGATGAATCCGGGTGGGATCAGCCAGCACAGCTCCGCAGGCCGGATCCAGATGCTGCCGGATCTCAATGGTAGTTGGAAGAGAGGAGCGCAGTAACTTGAGAGTTTCCTTGATGATCGGTTGGATGCGTAGGGGCTGTACCTCCTGCTCGCTCTTACGGCTGATAGCAAGAATCTGCCGAACCAGCTCCCGTGCCCGGCTGCCAGCCCGTTGCACCTCTTCCAACCAAGGGGCGATGCTGCTGCCCGGCGGCAGAGATTCCAAGGCCATCTCGGTATAGCCGAGAATTGGTCCAAGAATATTATTGAAATCATGGGCAATGCCGCCGGCCAAGGTACCGATAGCCTCCATTTTCCGTGATTGCCGGAGTTGAGTCTCTAATTTTTTCCGTTCCTGCTCCTCCTGTTTCCGCTCTGTGATGTTGCGCATTATCGCCCGGATGGAAACCACTTTGCCGTTCTCCAATTGCGGTACGGCACTAATCTCCACATCAATCTGACCGCCGTTCCGGGCGATAAGAGCGGTCTCGTAGTTTTTCATGCAGAGGCCAGAGGAAAGTATCTGCTCAAGCATCGAGGCCGTGCTTCGGCGGAAATCAGGATGAACGATTTCCAGCAGCGGCGTGCCGACTAATTCCTCCCGGCTGGTGCAGCCCAGGGTACGCAGTTCGGCTGGGTTCGCATCGATAATTTTTTTTTCTAGGCTGACGATGTGAATCATGTCCGGTGCGTCGTTGAACAGGCTGCGGTATTTGTGTTCACTTCGACTCAAAGACTCTTCACTGTGCTTACGCTGCACAGCCAAGGCAAAGACAGCGGCCAAACGCTCGGCAGCAGCAAGGTCATTTGTACTGAAATCACCCTCCTTATTGGCCAGGGCAATCCGCCCTACTGCCCTGCCGTCAATCAGTGCTGGTACGTGCAGGTAGTTCCGGTACCGGAGCTGTTCCGGTGGGATACAGGTGATGCGCTCATGCGAGGAGATGGCGTTAGTGTAAAAACTCTGCCGGGTGTTGAGGACGTTTTCCCAGGGTGTTCCGGCATACATGCCTTCCACTGCGGTTTCATGGTGAGCTGCCTTGGCCGCGCCGTATTCGCTGCCGGTTAGTTCCTTGGCTGCTCGTCCTACCAAATTCTCAATCTCTCTAATTGGCAGGGAACGAGAAATCAGGGCATCGGCAACTTGGGCTAAGGTTCTATTAACCGCCAGCTCCCAGAGCAGCTCTTTCTCTGTCCGCAGCCGCTCGGTCATCTCCGCTTCCAGAATGTCTCGGCTTTCCTGAAGGGCGGCTGTACGCTCCTGCACCTTTTGCTCCAGCTCAGTCTTGTGGGCATTCAGCTCTCGGAACAGGGTGCTGAAAGGCTGGGTCAGCCCGGTCTCAATCACGGCCCGATAAATGGCATAGAAAGAAAAGATACGAAAACAGTGGCCGAAAAAATCGAACAGATCGCGACTGTCGTCATAAAAAGTGAATGACAGTTCAGCCGCGATGGCAAACAGAATCGCCGCTTGCATCAGGCGGAGCACTTCGCGGTCAAAACGCGCGCGGTTCTTCTGAAGGAGCAGGAGAGAGCAAGCCAAAAGCAAGCAGATCAGATACTCGCTGTACTTCTTAAAGGCGGTCAGCCCGGCATTTTCATCATGGCAGAGAGGAAAGACAGGCCAGATAAAAATAACGACGAGCAGGAGGACGGTGACGACTAAATATACCACAACCGTCCGGTACGGGCTGAAGGTTCTGCGCACGAAAACCAAAGCGGCCAACAAAGAGATGCTTTCCATGTACCGGGCAGCGATCCAAAGCTGGTAGGAAATGTTGTCGGTAAGTGCCTGAGCAAAGATATTCATTCCTCTGTAGCTCAGACTGTGGAGCAGGTCGATTACGCCGGTGAACAGACAGGCGATGCCGAGAAAAAGGAAGCACTGATTCCTCTGCATTTGCCTGGTGTTCCAAGCGAAGATGAAAATTGCGCAGGAAACTGTCGCGCTGAAGATTTCGGTGAGGGTGTGAAAAAGGAGGTAGTTGTAGAGGCTGATGAGATGCAGGCCCAGCGCAGCGGTTAGCAAGGCGGCGCAGGGCAGGGAAAGCGGATTTCCGGTGATAATGTGCGCTCTGGCTTCCATGTTCCTGAACAGGAATAGCTGCCGCAGCTTCAGCAGCGGTCACTGCCTCCCTTATTGTTGGCGCAGGACGGCAGACTGCCTTCATACCACATTTGATCGATACACCGCAACAGTTCCCGCTGGCAAACAAGGGGCTTTTTTCCGCCTACCAGACCGCCCGCAGGCCTTTTGATTTGCGGAACTGATCGATCTTGCGTTCTAAATCAACCCGCCAGTCGGCATGAATACGGGCGGCTGAGGGCGCAATCAACTCTGGCAGACCATACACAAGACGGTCAGCAGCCCGACTCGCCTCAATCACGGCCTCAATCGAGCGCGCACCAAACTTATAGTCAGCCAGGAGCAGGCGGAGGAGTAGGCCGGAGGTTTTCCGGGCGGCACTTTTCCAATGCGTCTGCATCTGATGGGCAATGATGAAAGCCCGCTTGAGCAAAATTCGCCGCAGTTCCTCCAACTCCTCCTCAGTGGCTGAATCCTTGAGCAGATACTCTGGCACTTCAATGCCGTCAATATCCAGCACCACTCGCAGGCGACTCATGAAGTCAGGGATCTTCAACGTCTTGGCTAACTGGAGATCCTTTGGCTTTTTAGGAGCAAGCAGCCGTTCCATACCTTCCCAGTTTGCCTTGACTCCGCCTGCAAAGACAAAGATAGCCCGGCCAATATGATAGGGAATGCCCTGAACATAAGTCACGCCATCCTGCATAGCAGGTAGGAAGTACCGAAGATAGCCGAACTCATGGCCATCATGACGGCAGTCAAATTCATCCCAAAAGGCAATCGGTACTTTACCCTGGGCAACTGAGGCTCGGATTGGATCAATGGCCGCATTGATCTCCTCCGGGCTAGCAAATTGGGTTAGATTGAATTCAAAAAAGACAAAAGGGCTACTCTCGTAGTGCCGGGCGATCTCGCTAGCGACCTGCTTGACAGCAAAGGATTTGCCTGAACCAGGCGGGCCGAACACGCCAATACAAAGGGGCCGCAACACAGACTCCTTAGAGACATAGGAATCCATGACTTGATGCAAGGTGATTACAGGGTCGATTTCCGCTGGGTCAGTGGTGCGGAGATGGCCGAGTTTGAAGATGGGCAGATTGTCAAAGCCGGTGCCTCGGTTTACTTCCTCCTTCAGGCAATGCAGGACAGACATCACGATATCAACGTAGCAGAGCTGCTGGCTGCCTTCCTCTTCCGTGGGATAAGGATAGGCGTACTGATGCCGGAATATCGAGCGCAGGGCCTTCTTTTTTTTCTCTCCCCAGGCTTGTCCGGCAGCCAACTCCAAGGCTTCTTCAAATTCTGAGGTAAAATAGGGCAGCACAATAAAAGACGGATCAATCTCTAGGCGATCTGAGCAGGAACAGGGCAAGCCACTCAGGCAGGCTGAAGAGCAATCAAGCACTGGTAGGCGTAGCCCGTCATCAAAATGATAGCCATGCTCATCGAGCCGTCGCCAATTGCAGAGGACTTGCTTGGAAAAATCGTAAAAAGATTGCCGCGAGAAGTCCAGGCCATTAGAACGCAGGGCCTTCAAGGTCAGCATGGCTGTGACCATCGTGTCATAGCAAGGCACGGAGCCGCGTTTGCGGGAGGAGCTTTTCTCTGGTAGGCTGCCTTTGCGATAGCGGAAGTAAATTGCATCTGGCCCGACGTACAGGATAGCGTGAGGAAACATCTCAATGATGACCCGACAGAGAAAGCAATGTCGCTCACTGTCCCAAAGGCCAACTTCTGGTGTGCGCAGGGCACGCAGACACATAGCAACAATGGTCTCCCAGTTCACTGACGAATCCATCTCCATTCGGGTGGTCTCCAAGTCAGAGAGACGACAGAATAGGGTGAAGCGGCCACCAAGCAACCTGGCCCAATGCTGCCAATGGGCTACGGAAATTCCCAGAGCGATACACCACATGCCGGGATTGAGTTCGCTCATTTCGTCACAGATCTGCGGCGGCATTCCAGAGTCATCAATCAATACCATCCCGGTATTGGAACCAGCAATGGCATATTCGTGGGCACTAAAGGTGAAGACCTGGGCAGCTGCGCCGCGCTCTTCTGCTGGGAGGAGCTGCTTGACCATGAACCAGCCTTCCTGTTTGCTGTCCTGGCTGCCCCGCCGCTTGCGGAACATCTGATAAACTTGTCTTTCCGCGCCATACGACAAGGTATTGATCTTGGGAGACAGTTCTGATCCCACCAGATAGGAGGACAGCCAGGTAAGGCACTGCTCCAGCCTTCCCCGTTCAATCGTTACTGGTCCCGCAAGCAAGACAATGTTATCGCCAGGATTATAACCGTAGGCGGGCAAACTACCTTCCTCGAGTAGGCTAACTTCCTTAACTGGCAGATTGGTGATTTTGACGTTGGAGCCAAGGAAGAGGATTTTGGGGCTGTAGGCAGTCATGGCTGATGATGAGCAAAAAAAGAAAAGCGTTGGGCAAACTCTGGAGCGAAACAACCGCCATCATGCCCGACTCACCATTTAGCGTGGAAAAGATTCTTCTGTCAACAGCTAAAGCGAACCCTTGGAGGCTGGACCAGCAAATTCAGGCTGCTGGCAAGAAAAAACAGGCGACTGCGTCAACTCTGTTCTCTGACATGAAAAGTATGTTTCTTCTTGACGTTGCTGGCCGGAGAAAGTATCATAAAGGATTCCCTATATCGATTGTTCCCATCCGTTTATTTTTCTCTTTTTCCATTTTATTAAATTGACTGAGGTTTTGTTATGAACACCTTCATGACCCGCGCTCTACTCTGCGCTTGTATGGCTTTTTCCTTTTCGCTGATCGGCTGTAGCTCTAAGCCGGTAGAGCCATACAATCAGCAGAAATCAGCCAAAACAGACAGCAGCAACACCACCTATGATGCTGATTCAGGCGCAGCAGTAACGGATGATGCAGCTACTCCTGCAACTGGTGATTATTCTGCTGCCTTGGACGGCCTGCCAGTCTCCCCTGGTACTGTTGCAGACATTCAGAACTCTCCGAGCGCAACGCCGTCTGTTGAGCCGCTGGTATCGACCGAGCAAAACGGTAAGGCAGGTGGCTTTGCAGAGGACAATCAGTCTGCTGATTACAAACGTAAGAATGGCCGTTCGTCCCCACAGATGAAATCCATTTATTACGATTTTGACCAATCTGCGGTGCGCAAGAATCAGGCTGCAAAGATGGAGGCCAATGCCCATCATCTGAAGAAGAATGCCGGAGCAAGGGTGATCGTTGAGGGCAACTGTGACGAGCGCGGCACTAAGGAATACAACTTGGCCTTGGGCGAGCGCCGGGCTTCCAGTGCCAAAAAATATCTGATCAACCTGGGTGTTGAGGCAAGCAGAATTAGAACCATGTCCTTTGGTGAAGAGCGTCCGCTCTTTGTTGGCACGGAGGAAAGCGACTACGAGTTGAACCGCCGCTCTGATTTCGTGTTGGAATAAGAGCAATCCTTCTGTTGCGGTCAGCCCCGCTCACAGAATCGTTGTTTCCGCTGCCCAGTCTGTTTCAGATTGGGCAGTTTTTCTTTTTGCGGAAATTTGATTTGCTTATGCGGAAAAGGGCCGGGCGGTGAAGGCTGTTTGCAACGCCTCATTTCCGGCTGAACATGCGGCGTTGCACGCTTTACATGAGGCACAGCACGCTTGAAACGCCACGTTGCACGCTTGCCGAGCCTCGCGGAACGCTTTACATGCGGCATTGTCAGCGTGCAATGAGGCAAAGCAAGCGTGCCGCATGACGTTTCACGCTTGCCGAGCCTTTCGGCACACATGCTGCGCGGCATTTCACGCTTGCCGCGAGGCACAGCAAACGTGCAACGTGGCGTTTCAAGCGTGCTGTGCCTCACGGAATGCTTTACATGCGGCATTGTCAGCTTACTATGAGGCGTTGCAAGTGTGCCGCGAGCCATTTCCAGCTGCAAACGCGGCGTTTATTGCTTGGCTTGCGTCTGGTCGCACCTGAATCAAGAAGAAACTTTCTTCAACAATCCCATGCGGCAGCGTGATTCCGGCAACAGAACCGGGCGGAACGGCGAAGAAGCAGCGGTTCGCTTTCTTGCAGCACAGGGGTATGTCATTCTTGCGCGCAATTGCCGTCTGCCCAGCGGCGAAATCGACATTATCGCCCGCGATGGCGACTGTCTGGTCTTTGTTGAGGTGAAAACCCGGCGCAGTCAGCAATTTGGCAGTCCCTTTGAGGCAGTGAATAGCCGCAAACAACAACGGCTGACTGCGGCTGCCCTGGAATATATGGCAGAACACCATTTGGATATGCCATCACGCTTTGACGTGGCTGCGGTTGTGCCTGAAAAAGGTGCTTTTAGGGTGGAACTGCTGACCAATGCCTTTGAATGCGCATCGTTGGCTTCACTATATTGAAAATATCTGCTAAACCGAAATCAAATCATGCAACCTGCTGCCATCACAATGGGCTGCCCAGTTGGCGTTGGCCCGGAAATTATTCTTCGTCTCTTTGACAACTTGACCAGCGAAGAAGCTGCTGCTGCGCCCGTGGTGCTCGGTGATCTTGGCGTGCTGGCCCGCACTGCCAAGCTGTTGGGCAGCAAGAGTACGCCTGTTTCCTGGCAGCATGGCCGAGAAATCAAACCAGGTACGGTACCAACGCTAGAGCTATCGCAGCTGGCGGCAGAGCAACTGGGCTGGGGTAAGCCGACCAAGGCCACTTCGCTGGCTATGGCCGCGTATATCCGCCACGCAGTGCAAGGCACGCTGGCTGGCGACTTTGCCGCCATCGTTACTTGCCCCATTTCTAAGAAAGCTCTCAACGAAGCTGGTATTCATTATCCTGGTCATACTGAAATGTTGGCCGAACTGACCAACACCAGCCGCTATCGGATGATGATGGCTGGTACGCGGCTGCGGGTTGTGCTAGTCACGATTCACGAGCCGCTGGCCAAGGTTAGCGGGCTGCTTTCTGCTGAAGGAATCGTGGATTGCATCAGCATGACTGCCGATGCTCTGCGTCAGGATTTCGCGTTGGCGCAACCGCGCATTGCCGTGGCAGGTTTAAATCCCCATAGCGGAGAGCAGGGGATGTTTGGCAGAGAAGAGATTGAGCTGATTGAACCTGCTTTACGGCAATACAAGGGACATGCCGTTGTGACCGGCCCTTGGCCACCGGATACGATTTTTCATAAAGCAGTAAACGGCGAATTTGATGCGGTGGTCTGTATGTACCACGATCAGGGCTTGATTCCCTTCAAGCTGCTTCATTTTAAGGACGGGGTGAACGTAACCCTTGGTTTGCCGATTGTCCGCACTTCTGTAGATCACGGCACAGCCTACGATATAGCTGGAAAGGGAATTGCTGATGCCTCCAGCTTGCATTCGGCTTGGCAAATGGCAAGAGAGATTGCAAGGAACAGGACACGATGAAGCAAGGACAGTTGATCGCCTTTGAAGGCATAGACGGCACGGGCAAAACAACCCAGATCAAGCTGCTGGCTGAGTTTCTCCGGGCGCAAGGCTGTTGTGAAGTGGTACTGACTCGCGAACCTACAGACAGTGTTTATGGCCGCCGAATTCGCGAGCTGTATGTCAGCCGGGAACATTGCTCGCCCGAAGAAGAACTGGACTTATTCATCCAAGACCGTCGGTTGCATGTGCAAGAAGTGATCGAACCGGCACTCGCCGCAGGCAAGATTGTCCTGACAGATCGGTACTATTATTCCACAGCGGCGTATCAGGGGGCGAATGGCTTTGAACCAGCAGAGATATTTGCCCGCAACAGTTTCGCGCCCCGGCCTGACATGGTCATTCTCCTGACCATGCCACCGGAGTTATCTGCCGAGCGCATCTGTAAAGGCCGGGGCGAGCAGCTTAACGCTTTCGAGCAGCTCGTTTCTTTGCAGAAGACTTCCGCGCTTTTTGCTTCTTTTTCTGATCCTTGGATTTACCGGATTGATGCTTCGCAGCCTGCTTCTTCCGTGCAGAAGCAGATACAGAATGCTTGGCGCGGCCTTTTTTTGCCTTAGCTTTAATCGCGGCCTTGCTCTTCTTGTGCTTTTTCTTGCTGACCTTGGCGGCCTTGGTATGATGGCGGTTTTTCTTTTGCTTAAGATGCTGCTTGGCCTTGCCAGTTTTCGCCACTGGTTCTTCGCTATCGAGAACGTTTTGGAGAAGCTTGTCCTCCTCTTCCGACCCTTCCGCTAAATTCTGCCCTGCACACTGCGGCGGTACAGCAACCGAGGCGGTCTGTTCGCCCTTGAGCGGTTCCTCGTCTTTACCTGGTTCCTCTGGCTGTCCGGTTTGAAGGAAGCGGACTGGATTGATGAAGTTGTTGTGGTTGTCCATCTTGCTCGTGCCGTAAGGGGCGTGCGGCAGCCTGCCAGGCGCAATGATGCCCAGATGCACATGCGAGCCGCAGCGGTACGGGCCAATGAGACCAATGGTGCCACAGCTCTGCACCCTGCTGCCTTTCCGCAAGCCGAAGATGTTCCTGACATGCCCATACAAGGCAATGAACCAGCGGCCATCTGCTAGCCGGTGTTTCACCATGATAGCGACATTACCTCTCCCCCAGCCACTTTCCGAGATGTCATGCACCACGCCATCGGCTATTGCCCGCACGGGCTGGCCGACTGATGCGAACATGTCCACGCCAAGATGATGGGAATTCCGCCCTCGTTGCGCAAGCCAGCCGCCGGTAGGCCGGTTGAGGGAATAGCGGAACTCAGCTAGCGGCCAGCAGAATTCTTTCCTTTCCTTCACCTGCACAGAAACCGTCGTCCTCTGCTCGCCTGCTGAAACACAGCTACAGGGCAACAACGCCGCCAGCAGTACAACCTTTATCATTCTCCGCATATATATTGTTTTCGCCAGTTTCTTATCCGTTACGGCTTCCTCCAGACCGCTAGTTATAGACGGTATTATACGGGATGCGGCTTGAATGGAGCAGTATAATTTTGCTCAAGGTACAAAAAGGGGAATTGGTCACGTTGTCGCATAGTCAAATACGCCAGGGAAGATTCCTGCGCGTTTGCCAAGGAGTTTGGCTTGGTAAGAAAGGAGTGCTACTTGGCAGCAAAGGAGTTCGGCTTGGCCAAACTGCTTTCCTGTTGAGCAACAAAGGAGTTTTGCCGACTACAACTCCTTTGCTGCTTGGCCAAACTCCTTTGTAAGTCGGCCAGACTCCTCTGCTGCCGAGTACAACTCCTTTCCAAGTCGGCAGAACTCCTCTTGTACCAAGCCAAACTCCTTGGCCAGCGAGATCAGGACAGGTTGAGCGTGGCTGCGAGCCGTGCGGACAAGTAAAAGCCTCTCGTCTGATCAGACGGATTTTCCTTAATTCTGTTGCATCTCCTTACTCCACAGGTATAATATCTTTCCGGTGCAGACCGGGCAGGCCGGTACTGCTTTCATCTCATAGTTTCTGCGAGGCGCGTCATGGAACTGCTGCGGCCTAACCGTTTTTTTCTTCTACCTTCCCTGTTGACCTGCACCAGCCTGTTTAGCGGCTTTTACTCAATGGTCGCTGCCATCAACGGCAGATTTTATTCGGCAGCTGTGGCGATCATTATCGCCGGGATATTCGATGGACTGGACGGCAGAGTGGCCCGGTTAACCGGTTCCACCTCCGGCTTCGGGATGCAGCTTGACTCCCTCTGCGATATGGTCTCGTTTGGCGTGGCCCCAGGCTTGCTGGCCTATCTCTGGGCCTTGAAGCCCTACGGTCGCTACGGCTGGCTGGCCGCTTTTCTCTATGTCGCTGCCACTGCTCTGCGCCTGGCCCGCTTCAACACCATTGCCGAGGCACCGCCAGAAAAGCAAAAGCATCATGATTTTGTTGGCCTGCCCTGTCCTGCTGCTGCTGGAGTCGTTGCCACCATCGTGATGTTCTGCCACGATCAGGAGATCGCCGATCCGACCAAGATGAGGTATCTCTCTATCCTGCTGTTGGTCTATCTGCTGGCCTACCTGATGATCTCAACTCACCGCTACCTAAGCTTTAAAAAGGTGAAGATTCCCAAGGAAAAACGTTTTCAGGTGGCGGTCGGAATCATTGTATTCATTTCGGTCATCGCCGCAGAGCCGTCTGTCACCCTGTTGGTGATCGCCCTCTGCTATGCCGCCTCTGGGCCGCTCATGGAGTTGTATGCACTGGTGCGACGGAAACAACAGCCGCCAGAGGCAGGCTCTGTTTAAATCATGCGCATTACCGGCGGCACAGCCAGGGGCCGCAGTATAGCCGGGCCAAAATCCGGCTGCACGCTGATCCGCCCAACAAGCGACCGGGTGCGGGAAGCCTTGTTCAGCATCATTGTGGCGAAAATCCCTGGCAGCACGGTGCTCGACCTGTACGCAGGCACTGGGGCTTTTGGCTTGGAGACCCTGAGCCGGGGCGCGGCAGCAGCGGTGTTTGTTGATCAGTCCAAGTTGGCTTTGCAACTCATTCAGGATAACCTGAACCGCTGCATCACCGGAGCCAAGGCGGCACTTCTTCAGCTTGACCTGGCCCGGCCTGACGGCATTGCTCGCCTGAAAAACCGCTTGCCGTCTGAGATGCGTTTTGACCTGATCTTTCTTGATCCGCCCTACGAGCGGCGGCTCGCTGAACAGGCTGTCGCAGCGGTTGAACAAGGTGCTTTGCTCAATGCGGAGGGCTTGTTGATCGCCGAAGAGCGCAAGAACGCTGGACTGCCGGAACAGTCTGGCAGCTTCAGATTGATTGATCAGCGGTGCTATGGTGAGACCGGTCTCTGGTTCTATCAGCAGGAATCAACAGGAACCAAGTGAACGAAAATACTTCCGCAACTGCCCGTATCGCTATTTATCCTGGTACCTTTGATCCCATCACCAATGGGCATGTTGATATCATCACCCGCTCATTGCGCCTGTTTGATCGGGTGATTATTACCATTGCTCTTAATCCAGCCAAAGCACCTCTGTTCAGCTTGGAGGAGCGGATTAACCTGATTCAAAGCTGTTTTGCCGCTAACAATCAAGTAGAGGTGGATACAGCCAGTGGCCTGATTGTTGATTACGCAATGCGGAAAAATGCCTGCGCTATTATTCGCGGCCTGCGGGCAGTTTCTGACTTTGATTACGAACTTCAGCTCGCCCTGATGAATCGCAAGCTGGAGCGGCGGGTAGAGACGGTTTTTCTCATGACTGGCTTTCGCTGGATTTACATTAGTTCGTCCATTATCAAGGATGCAGCCCGGCACGGCGGCGATATCAGCGGCATGGTTCCGGCTCATGTGCAGGCCGCGCTCAAGGCAAAATTCGGAAGATGAATTGCCCTGCCTCACAACAGCAACCAGACCGCCGCCGCTTTGTTACTGGTTTGATCCGCTGGGCAGCTGCGTTATCTGGCATGGCCTTGATTCATCCCCTCCTGAAGTTCACTGGCTACACGATTAAACCGAAACCAAGGCACGTGAAAATTACCGCGCCTCTGCCGAGAAGCGGTGTTCATGCCGAGCGGGAGTTTTTTCTTTTTGCCGAGACAGACAGAAGTAAGGCCTGGGCGATTTCACGTACCTGCACCCACCTTGGTTGCCGGGTGAATTTCCTCGAAGACAAGCAGCTTATTGAATGCCCCTGCCATCAAAGCCGCTTCACGCCCCAAGGTAAAAGATTAGCCGGGCCAGCCAAGAAAAATCTGGCGGTTTTTCCGGTGGAAGTCCAGAAAGATGCCAGCGGTGTCGTGATTGGTTACGTGGTGACGCTTTAATGGACGAGCCGCTCCAGATAAAGAACAAGTTGCTGTTGGTACACTGGGGCGGCCAGGCACTGATCAGTCTCTATATCTCGGTGTTGTCGGGTCTGGTTCTCGGTCTCCAGTATAATCCAGCGGAACCATTTTATGCCACGGCGACCATTCAGCTTGTGGTGCCTTTTGGTTCCTTCTGGCGTTCACTGCACTATTATTCTAGCCAGATCTTTTTCCTGCTCCTGCTCGTCCATCTCATCATTGTGATCTGGGAGAACAAGGTCCCCTTCACCCGCTCTGCTTGGTTGCGCCTAAGCGCGGCTGCACCGGTCAGCCTACTCCTTCTCTTCACCGGCTACATCCTCCGGGACGATGCCACAGGCGATGCGGCTGGAGCCATTGCCGAAAACACTCTCCGTTCGATCCCGCTGTTCGGTAAGCCACTGAACAAACTGCTTGTCGATGTCGGGGCAGCAGGGGTGCAGAAGATCTATCTGCACCATATCACCGGGTTGATGCTACTGGGCGGCTTTTGCCTCTGGCCGCATCTCAAACGCTACGGCGCACTCTGGCGCAACCATGTGGCCTTAATCCTGCTCATTCTCGCTGCCGCCATTTTTTTGCAAGCACCTTTAGAGCAGGAACGCTTTGGCCTGCTTCATATCGCCGGGCCGTGGTTTTTTATCGGGATGCAGGAGTTGTTCCGTTACCTTCCGACCTTCTGGGCCGGGGTTTTTGTGCCAACAATCCTTGTCGGCCCTCTGTTATTCCTGCCTGCACAAGGGAGAGCACGAAGATACTGCCTGATCATGATGACAGCATGGATTGTCGGCTGCGTAATACTGACTTGTCTCCGTTTTTGTTTGCATTAAAAAGAAGTAAGGGACGAGTGCTGCTTGTTTGCCAAGGAGTTTGGCTCGGCAAGAAAGGAGTTGTACCCGGCAGCCAAGGAGTTTGGCCGAGTAACAAAGCAGTTCGGCTTGGCCAAACTGCTTGCCAAGTCGGTCGCAAAGGAGTTTTGCCGACTCAAACTCCTTTCCTGTTAAGCCGCAAAGGAGTCTTGCCGACTCAAACTCCTTTCCTGTTAAGCCGCAAAGGAGTCTTGCCGACTTGCAAAGGAGTTCTAGTCGGCCAAACTCCTTTTCTGCCGAGTACCACTCCTTTGCAAGTCGGCAGAACTCCTCTGTTGCCAAGCCGAACTGCTTGGCCAGCGAGAGAGAATTGATTGGTACTAACAGGGTAACGCCGCTTTGGTTGCCCTGAAAAAGTCCCGCTTTCCCTGACTCATAGAAAACGATGCGGCTGGAGCCTGATATGCAGTCAGCTCCCCAAATTGCAGGCCTCTACTTTTTCCCTTGACTATCAGCGTGGTTTGCAGGTAATCAGTAGCGGTCGTTTTTTGAGGCGGAAGGGTCTTGGTAAGAATACATTATGTTTCCCCGTAGGTATTCGGGTGCCTCTGGGTCTATGAACACTGACCAGCCTATGTCTGGTCATTTGGCTGATGAAACTGAAAAGATTATAAGCATATTTTAAAGTATAAAGTACAAAATAAGGAGGCAGTTATGGCTGAAAAGCAGATGGTGAGTGGGAGTACGCACAAAGGGCAGGATGAGGTGATTGTCGGCAAGCGGGTTTTTCTCCAGCGGGCAGCAGCTGCACTGGGTGTTGTGGTGGCTGCCGGTTTGACCGGAGCAGCAATCACAAAGTCTGCCGGAAAAGTCGGCGATGCGAACGCCCGTACACGCGCCACCGAGGAGGATTTGCGGCAGCAGCAGATCATGGCTGACAAAAAGTTGCTCATCATGACCGAGAAAGAGAAGCAACAGATGTTTGACCATATCCTGCGCAACCATCACCAGACGGTGTCTTGAGGATATTCCTTTCTCCATATTCAACAGAGGCAATACACGATGTCTGAAGACAAAAGAGAGATGGTTGACGAACAGGACGACGGGAAGGTGAAAGAATCCCGCCGTGATTTCCTGAAGAAGATGGGTGTTGCCGCCGCCGCTGCAACCGTGACAGCTCCAGCAGCCACTGCCAAGGCCGTGAGCATAGCCGAAGCCTTGCAGGGTCACTTTGAGTTGATGAGTGATGCCCAGAAGCAAAAGGCCATTGCCCGCCTGGAAGAACGCTATAGTGAGCAGTTTAGCAAGCAGGTCACAGTGGCCAACACGCCTGCCCCGGATGGAGTGCTGTTTGGCTATGCACTCAATATTTCCAAATGTATTGGCTGCCGTCGCTGCGTTGAGGCCTGCGTCAGAGAAAACAATCAGTCCCGCGATCCAGCCATCCAGTGGATTCGGGTCTTGCGGATGGAGAAAGGCAATCTCGCCTTTGACTCGAAAGATTTGGATAAGGGCTATCCCAGCAGCAATCCCTTGGGAGACCACGGCATTCAATCTGGCGGCCATGCCGAAAAACATGTTGGTCTTTCTGGCACTACCGAGCATTACTATGAACCAGAGCTGGTTCCAGAAGACAATGCCTTTTATTTTCCGGTGCAGTGCCAGCAATGCGAGAAACCAGCCTGTGTCAAGGCCTGTCCGGTGCGGGCCACGTATCGAGATCCCAACGGCATCGTCGTGATTGACTACAACTGGTGCATCGGCTGCCGGATGTGCCAATTGGCCTGTCCGTACTGGGCGCGCCGCTTCAACTGGGGCGAACCAGTGTTGCCGAGCGAGGAGATGAATCCCAAAACCCATTATCTGGGGAACCGTCCTCGCCCGCGTGGGGTTATGGAAAAATGCACCTTTTGTTTACAAAGGGTGAGAGAGGGACGCTATCCAGCCTGTGTGGAAGCCTGTCCAGTGGGTGCAAGAAAATTTGGCAACCTGCTCGATCCAGAAAGCGAGGTGAGGAAGGTTTTGGCTACCAAGCAGGTGTTCCGGTTCAAGGAAGAGTTCAGCACCTATCCAAAATTTTTCTATTACATGGATTAGAGAGGTATTGATAATGACCATGAAACAGCAAATAGCTTCAGCTTCGCAAAAGCCGACAGCGTTCGCCCGTGATTTTTTCAGTTATGCCATCAAAGGAGGAAAACTCTACTATGGCTGGCTGCTCTTTCTTTCCTTTTTTGTCCTTGTGGGCCTTATCACCACCTACGTGCAGATGACCAAGGGCCTCATCGTCACCGGGGCTACAGACCAAATCACGTGGGAACTGTTCATCTCCAACTTCATCTTCACCGCCCACATTGCGGCGGCGGCAGTGCTGGTGGTGATTCCCGCGTATATCTATAAGCGCAAAGATATGAAGGAGCTGGCCGTGCTGGGCGAGATCATCGCTCTGACCTTCGTCATTATCGGCCTGAACTTCATCTTCTACCACATGGGCCGGATAGACCGGGCTTGGCACGCAATTCCTGGGATAGGCATCTTCAACTTTCCCAGTTCGATGCTCACCTATGACATCATCGTTCTGAACACCTACCTCGCCATCAACTTGGTGGCGGTGGCCTATCTGCTCTACATGCGCTATATCGGTCAGCCGATGAACACCAAATTCTACACCCCGCTGATCTATGTGGCCGTGGCGTGGGGGCCGCTAATTCATATCGTCACCGCCTTCATCCTCAGCAGCAACGCGGCAATTTTCTCATGGCATACTGCTGTCCTCCCCTTCGCCTTTTTGTCCATGGCAGGCGCGTCAGGATCCTCTTTGATCATCATCATGTTCCTCCTGATCCGCAAGTTCAGCAAGCTGCAAATTGCGGACTCGGTGATTGACTTTTTTTCGCAGGTCATTGTCTGGAGTCTGGGAATCATCATTTTGGTGTTTGTCGCTGAGTTTTTCAATGAACTCTATCCAGCCACCCATCATGCTGCTTCCTTGGAGTTTATGATGGAGGGGCACCACGGTCTCGATGCCTATGTTCCGTGGTTTAAGATGACCATGACCCTGATCGTGCTGCCGTTCATCATGCTGCTCAATACCACAATACGGAAGAGCTACAACAGTTTGTTGCCGGTGATCTGCTTGGTGGTCTTCCTGATCGTCCTGATCGAAAAACCGGCAGTATTGGTCTTTCCGGCCTTCAGTCCGACCCCCTTGGGTGAGTATGCCGTGTATCATCCAACCTTGATTGAAATCTTCAACGTCCTGTTTATCTGGGCAGTCGGCTTTATTATGCTGACCTTGCTCACCAAGGGTGCGATTGGCGTGTTGACCGGTGAGGTGCGAGACACCAAAACAGTGGAAGCAAGTGGAGGTGCGAAATGAGCAACTACATGAGAGCAGGAATTTTCTGCGGCCTTTTTGTCTTAGTAACAGGCGGGTTGGCTGTGGCAGAAGAAGGCAAGCCTGATGCGGCACCAGCACAAGACAAGTCTGGCGCGGCATCAGTTGAGTGCTACGAAAGCATCCAAGGCTCCACCAATCTCCCAAAGGTGGATAATGCAGTTCCCAAGTTCGGTTATCCCAATGTGAAGTGCTCGCCGACCACCGGAGCTGTCCTCTGGTACGGTGATCCCTACACTGACACCGTGCCTATGGGTGAAATGCCGAAGTTCGGCGATGAGACGGATAGCGACTTTGCCCAAGCAGTCATCCGGCCCCGGACGAAGCACTTCAAAACACCCATGCCGTGCAGCGGTTGTCATGCCAGTGCAGATCAGGCTGCTGCCCCGCAGAATGATCCCCGCCAGCTCCAGATGCACCAAGATATCATCGCCGATGCCACCAAGCTACAGCATGGCCGGGGAGCAATTTGGTGTTTCGACTGCCATAATGCTGCCAATCGCGACACCCTTGTTGACCGTCGAAAGAAAGAGGTCAGCTTTGATGAATCCCATAAGCTCTGTGGCAGCTGTCACGGCGATACCTACAGCAACTGGCGGATGGGTCTTCACGGCAAGCGTACTGGCGAGTGGAAAGTGGGAGGGAAAAAGCGGTGGTGGACTTGCACAGAATGCCACAATCCCCACACTGTTCAAGAACATCGCTTTAATCCGGTTAAGCCTGAACCGCCACCGGCCCTGCCCCGTGGCATGAGCAGCAGTGAAACCAGCAGTAAGCACGAGTAATAAGCTCGGCATGAAAGCAAAGAGCTTGGTTTTCAGAGGGGTACTGTCTCTTGGACTTGCTGCTACGTCTGCCCTGGCGGCGCAGGCACAGCAGCAAGCTCCGGCGATGACCGATCCCTCAGTCGTGCCAACCTATGACATCTCCCTGTTCAGCCACAAGTTCCATGCGGAAAGGGCCGGATTCAAATGCGCTGACTGCCACAACAGCCTCTTTCAGCAGGCTAACGGCACAGCCAAGGCCAAAGGCGACTTCAACATGAGTAGCTTTGAAAAAGGCAAATACTGCGGAGCCTGCCACGATGGAGTCACCGCCTTTGCCGTCACTGATCAGGGCAGTTGCGCCAAATGCCACGGCAGCAGCATGAAGCCGCCGAAGACTGATGACAAAAAAGAGGCCGGACACAGCGGCAGCTCTTGATTCAAGCTTCTGCTGATCTGTCTCGCATTGTAAGGACGGAACCAAAACGGTTCCGTCTTTTTTTAGATCTTCTGCATAAGCCAACAAGAAGGATTTACAATGAATGGCAATCAGGTTGAAGCGAAGTTCCAATAAGCCAATGAGGAGTTCTGCCGACTTGGATAGGAGTTGTACTCGGCAGCAGAGGAGTTCGGCTTGGCCAAACTGCTTTCCTGGTGAGTAACAAAGGAGTTTGGCCGACTCAAACTTCTTTCCAGGTCGGCAAGACTCCTTTGTGCCTTACTAGAACTCCTTTCGTACTCGGCCAGACTCCTTTTCTGCCGAGTACAACTCCTTTGCAAGTCGGTAGAACTCCTCTTTTACCGAGTAGAACTGCTTTGTAAACGAGTAAGAAAGGAAGAGTAACTCACTGAAAATTGACAGCCCTGACAAATTCTGCTATTCATCATCCAGTAGAGAGGCTGCCAGAGAGTAGATATTGAACGGAGGCTGCCTATTTTTCCTACCTCAGAACAAAGCTGAAAGTATCTTTTGGTACGGCATCGAAAGAGCCATGCTGTAGGTCACACGTGGGTTATGAGCAGGCAAAAAGATAAGATACCAAAGAGAAATCGGCTGCTGCTGGTCAGTGCGGCAGTGCTGATTGGCGCAGTTCTGCCAAGGAGCCTGACAGTGCTGGCTGACCGCTGGGCTGGGGCCTGGACTTTCGCGCATGAACCGCTGGCCGCTCTGATTTTGGGCTGGAGCGCAGTCTCTGCTCTGCTCGCTGCTTTGTTTATCATGCTGATGCGGAAGCACCTTGAAGGGAGCGAGCCGCAGTTCCTGTGGATAGCCGCTGCCTTGACCGGCATGGGAGTGCTGGACGGCTTCAATGCCGGAGGTGCACCGCAGGCAGCAGCGAGCTGGCTTTCTAGTTTAGCCGCGTTGATCGGCGGCCTACTCTTTGCCCTGACGCTCCTACCCGAACGCCTCGTTCGGCGACCGGCCTTTAACTGGCTTCCTTGCCTCATTGCCGCCTGTTGCGTTCTGCCTGGCTGTGGCTTTCTGCTGTATCCTGACCATATTCCGCTTGCGCAGACCTTTTTTATCACCCAGCTCATGAGTGTACTCGGCGGTTTCGGCTTCCTCATCGCTGGGCTGCATTTTTCCAGCCAGAAGAACAGCTCTGCCCAGAACGCACTGCGCTTGACCGGCTGGAGCTTCGTCTTAGCCTCGGCAGCCTTGCTCTTTCCTTTTGCCGCCCAGTGGAGTGCAGCCTGGTGGCTCTGGCAGCTTCTGCGCCTGGCTGCCTTATTCCTCCTTCTCTGCTTTTTTATCAGCCGTAGCCAGGAGCACATCCAGAAGCTACGCAGCAGTCGCGATGAGCTGGAAAACAGCCGCAGGCAGCTCGCCGACCTCATTGAAAATTCACCATCCGCTGTCACCCTGAAAGATATCTCAGGACGCTTTGTGATGGTCAACCGCCGATTTGAAGAACTCTTCGGGATCAAGAAGAAAGATGTGATCGGCAAGTCTGCCGCTGATATCCTGCCGCCTCTGACCAAAAAGCTCCAGCCCTGCTGCGGGCGGGCCGAGACAGTGACAGAATACGAGGAAAGCATTTCCCTGCAAGACGGCACGAAAACCTTTCTGACCACCTGCTTCCCTCTTGCTGACACCCTGGAGGAGGCCTGCTGCATCGGTTGCATCCAAACCGACATCACCGAGCACAGAAAACTGGAGCAGCAGCTGCGGTTGGATGAAAAGATTATTGCCAACACCGAGGAGGCGATTGTCATCACCGATGCCGAGGCGACTATCGTGGATGTCAATGAGGCCTACACCAAGATCATGGGCTATGCGCGGGAGGAGGTTGTCGGCCAGAATCCCCGGATTTCTAAATCTGGCCACCACGATAAGGCGTTTTATGAGGCCATGTGGCGGCAGCTCATGGAAACTGGTACCTGGGCCGGGGAAGTCTGGGATCGCCGCAAGAATGGCGAGGTCTTTGAAAAGTGGCTGACCATCAATGCCATCCGGGATAGGAGCAATGTCACGGTCAACTATGTGGGTATTTTCACCGACCTCAGCGAAAAAAGGAATGCCGAGCGCAAACTGAGAAATCTGCTCTTTTACGATTCATTGACCAAGCTCCCGAATCGGACGCTGCTGCATGAACGGCTTGAGCAGGCCATGATCAACAGCCAGAGCCACGATATCCCCTTGGCCCTGTTCTGCATTGATATAGATCGCTTTAAAGATATCAATGACTCACTCGGCCATAAGGCGGGCGATGAGTTGCTGATGCAAGCAGCCAAGCGGATCAAAAGCGGGCTGCGCAAAAGCGATGTGGTGGCCCGACTCTGCGGCGATGAGTTCAGCGTGATTTTGTCAGAGATCAAATTCCGGGAATCTGCGGAGCATCTAGCCCGGCGGCTGCTCCACCTCCTTCAGCAACCTTTCCACCTGAACGGCGAGGAAGTCTTCATCAACGCCAGCATCGGCATCAGCATTTATCCTGATGATGGGATGACAGCAGAGACGCTGATCAAAAATGCAGACACAGCCATGCACTTTGCCAAGGAGCGAGAGCATGGCAGCTTTCAGCAATTCCGCTCGCAGATGAACAAGCAGCTGGTCCAGCGACTCACCTTGGAGAAGCAGCTCCGCCATGCTTTGGACAACAATGAGTTTGTCCTCTATTATCAGCCCAAATATTCCCTGGCAGATGAGGAAAAAATGGTGGGCGCAGAGGCTTTGATCCGCTGGTTGCATCCGCAAGAAGGCGTGATTTCTCCAGCAGAGTTTATCCCGATTGCCGAGGAGACTGGCCTGATCACCGCGCTGGGCGAATGGGGCTTGAAAACTGCCTGCCGCCAAGTCAAAGCCTGGGAAAAGCAGGGGCTGGGGCTACACCGAGTAGCGGTCAATCTTTCGTCGCGGCAGTTTCAGAACCGGAAGCTGCTGACCCTCCTCCACGACACGCTTGAGGAAACCGGACTACCAGCTGCTTTTCTGGAGCTAGAAATCACCGAGAGCACAGTGATGGAACACCCCAAACAGACCGTTGAACTGCTACAGGACATCCGCCAGCTCGGGGTCAGGATCGCCATTGATGATTTTGGCACTGGCTATTCCTCGCTGGCCTATCTGAAGAAATTCCCGGTCAACACGATCAAAATAGACCAGTCGTTCATCGCGGAACTCACCAAAGATTCGGATGATGCGGCCATTGTTGAGTCGATTATCCAGATGGCTCGCAGCCTGAATTTGGAAGTGGTGGCCGAAGGGGTGGAGACCCAGGAGCAGCTCGATTTTCTCCGGGAGAAAAAGTGCCACGAAGTGCAGGGCTACTATTTCAGTAAACCGCTGGCAGCGGAGCAGTTTGCTGAGAAAATTCGCAGTTCGCAGCCTGATGAATTTCCGCCGCAAGATCAGCAGGATGAAAAAAAGTTGTCGGCAAAAAAAATACCCCTACAAAAAAATATGTATTGACGGCCTCTACAGTCTTGCGGAGCGCGTCATTTTCAATTATTATGTTCGCCTTTTCTTGCTGATAGCCAATCCGTGCAGAATCGCCCCATGAAGCGAGCAATGACAGAGCAACTGTCGGGAGCAAGAGAGTTGAGGTTTTTGTCTTCTTTTGTAAACTTTAACTTGAGGGGGGTGTCCTATGTCTGTTATTCTGCCCAAACTACCTGCCGCATCTGTCCGCGTCTCAGAATTTGTCAATCAACTGTCTGAACGCGAGCAGATAGAATCTGCGGCAGCCCTCCACGGCACGCCGGTAATGCTTCTTGACTGCGATATCATCCGCCGTCAATACCGTGCTCTCAGGCAAGCGTTGCCTGAAGCTGCCGCTCACTTTGCTCTGAAGCCATTGCCCCATCCGGCAGTGGTGAAAACCCTGCTCCAGGAAGGAGCAAACTTTGACCTGGCCACCAACGGCGAGGTTGATTTAGTACGGAAGGCTGGTGTTCCCGGCGAAAAGACCATCCACACCCACCCAATCAAGCGGGATTCAGATATCCGCTATGCGTTGGCGTATGGTTGTACGGTCTTTGTCATTGATAATCTCAACGAGCTGGAAAAATTCAGCCAGTACCGCGATGAGGCCGAGCTGCTGATCCGTCTCAGCTTCCGCAACGCAGATGCCTATTCTGATCTGTCGAAGAAATTCGGCTGTAGCCCGGATAAGGCGGTTGAGTTAATCCAGCAGGCGCATACCTTGGGCATTCGCATCAAAGGCTTGTCCTTTCATGTTGGTTCCCAGACCGCTGATCCGCAGAAGTATGTCACGGCAATTCAAACTTGCGGCGAAGTCTTCCGGCGGGTGCAGGAATTAGGTCTGCCGAAACTCAGCACATTGGATATTGGCGGCGGTTTCCCGGTGCATTACATCGACGAAGTTCTGTCCATCGAGGAGTTCTGCGTGCCAATTCGCCAAGCACTGGCTGAGTTCCCGGAAAGCGTAGATGTAATCTCCGAACCAGGCCGTTTCATCGTTGCGCCAGCGATTACAGCCGTGGCTTCAGTCATGGGCCAGGCAGAGCGCGACGGCAAAACCTGGTATTACTTGGATGACGGCCTCTACGGCTCCTTTAGCGGCATGATCTACGACCATGCGGCCTATCCGGTGGAAGCCCTGCACATGCAAGGCGAGCTGTATCCCTCGGTGCTGGCCGGGCCAACCTGCGACAGCATTGATGTGATCACTGAGGACATCATGTTGCCCAAGCTGAAAAACGGTGACTTGGTGGTTGGACGGATGATGGGGGCCTACACTGCCGCTTCTGCCTCGGAATTCAACTTCTTCCCCAAGGCAAAAATTGTAGTTTTCAACGAGCCATCAGATTTACTCTGATCTCTCAGCTGTTTTTGCTGCGCCGCCTTTTGCTGCGGCGCAGCAGTCCTCTGTTTTCATCCCGCCTTTTCTCTTTTTCACTAGATTCAGAAGAGTTTCTTCTCAGCCGCAGCTTTTTTCTGTCAGGTAAGCAATGTTCGTAGTTCGCTGGCAAAAGGTTGTGGCTCGGCAAGAGAAGGTTCTTGTTTAGCCACAAAGAGTTCTTGTCGAGCAACAGAAGGTTGCTGCCAAACAACAACCTTTGTTAGCTCGGCAACAACCTTTTGTTGTTTAGCCACAACCTTCTTTTGCCAAGCAGTAACTCTTTGTTGTTGAGCAAGAGAAGGTTGACCTGTCTTCGCAATAGCGGACACGTTTTATTCCCTAAGTAGCCCTTTTGAAGAAGAGCGGCTCGTAGTTGTCCGGCGACTGATAACTGATCGCCGAATGCCGCCGTTGGCGGTTGTAAAAGCCTTCGATGTACC
>NZ_JBLWEO010000043.1:0-20022 GCF_048287395.1 Candidatus Electronema sp. PJ
AAATCGACAAAACTGGCCATCCCCTTGGTTGACAGCACTTTTGTGATTGCCGCCGTCAGCGTGGTCTTCCCGTGATCTACGTGACCGATGGTCCCGACATTCACATGCGGTTTCGTCCGCTCGAACTTCTCTTTTGCCATTGCCTGTCTCCTTAGACAAAAAAATCTCACCAATCGGCTGCTTGCCGCCCAACAGCGATCACTTCCAACTGCTCCGAATGGAGCCCACGATCGGTCTCGAACCGATGACTTCCTCCTTACCAAGGAGGTACTCTACCACTGAGTTACGTGGGCCTGCGAAAAACTGACAGCTTGGAGCGGGAAACGAGACTCGAACCCGCAACCCTCAGCTTGGAAGGCTGATGCTCTACCATTGAGCTATTCCCGCCCTGCTGCGCAAACGATGGTGGAGGGGGGAGGATTCGAACCTCCGAAGGCATGAGCCGGCAGATTTACAGTCTGATCCCTTTGGCCGCTCGGGAACCCCTCCGTTCCAGAATTCAACAAACAATAGCCGAACAAAATCATTCAGCTCCTCTTTGCCGCATTCTGGAGCTGGCGATGGGACTTGAACCCGCAACCCCCTGATTACAAATCAGGTGCTCTGCCAGTTGAGCTACGCCAGCGCAAGATGCATCATTATAGTCGCAAAAAATAAAAAGTCAACCTCTTTTTTCAGAATCTGTAATGCTGAGGCGCAGGCCGGAATCTCCGGCCTGCCGACCAGAATCCTCATTTAGCTGTTCAGAGGATTTTTAGGATTTTTCACGTAGGCTGACTCGCGGTATCGCTCAAAAGTCATAGCAAAAGTCCTATAAACCAGATGGGCGAACTTGGTGTAGGGCATATAGAGGAACAGCATCATGACAGAAACCAGATGCAGGTAGTAGATCAAATAGCCGAGACTCGGTTTGCCGAGCAGACGCAGCACCTCTGCGCCAAGGCCGGTCACGCCTACCGCCATGATCATCCAGATCAGGAACCAATCATAGAAGGTGCTACTAGCCCGGCCTTCAGCCTTCATCCGGCTGCGATTGCGCCAGAGGATACCCACACCAAAGATTAGAGCCACTGCCGCCACGTTGGCAACGATTTTTACCGGGTTACACATAGACATCGGTCCGTGCAGCGAATGGATCACTTGCCCCAGCACGTCCTGAGCGAAGAAGGAGTAGCCGGTGACAAAGAGGAGACCGATAAAAGCCCACATCAGCGGTTGATGCCCACTCACCCGGTCTTGGTTGGCCTCACATTTTTTGAAGCGGTCATGCCGGACGATTTCCTGCACAGAAGGCCAAAGAAATTCTTTCACGAACTGCATTGGCGAAGGCTGGCAAAGGGCCTCGCCTAGCCCGGCGTTTTCGGTCATCTTCTTCCACATCGCCATCACACCCCTGACAGCGGCGAAAACAGAGAGAGCGGCGGTCGGAATCATGAAAAAGTCAATGAAGAAAGTCGTCTTTGGCAGCAGTTTGAAATCCCAATGGCCAAAGAACTGGCTATAGCCGATGTCGATGAAAAGACCCTGCGCAGGCACATGCGAGCCGGAAATCATCCACATGATGAAAATGATCACTGCCGGGATACCGACCAGGATCGGCAGATTCTGACCACTACTGGCCAGGTTAGCCAAAAATGACGGCCAACCGTAATGCTTGTAGGCATAGGCTCGGATTGCGCCGAGAGCATCGCCAGGCCGTGCGCCGCGCGGACAGTAGGCGGTGCAGTCGCCGCACTGATGACAGAGCAGTACATTAGGATCACCCATCAGTTTGTCTTTGAGGCCCCACTGGGCATAAAGCATTTGCTGGCGGGGAAAAGGCTTCTGATCTGCGGAAAGTGGGCAAACCACCGAGCAGGTGGCGCACTGGAAGCATTTTTTCAGTGTGTCACCGCCTGCTTCCTTCATATCTTTGATAAAATCAATATCCGGTTGCACTTTCATAGACATTTCATTCTCCTGTCCTGAAACTTAATTTCTGTCATGCTGAAACAGCAGCGTACTGAAGGGCCGCGCCTATCGGAAAGATACCCGGCAGGCGCGGTTCAGTGCAGCAGGGTGGAACGATCAGAAGCCCTTGAAGGGATTCGGCCCCATCTCTTTAATCGACTCGACAAAACTCTCGATAATCCCTGGAATCTTGTCGTAGTCGGAGATGGCTACCTGCTCGGCAGCGCAGCGCTCCGGCTCCAGGCCCAAGGTGCCGAGTGTCTCGCCGATATTGGCCATACGTTTGCTGGCGATCTCAGAGCCTTTGACGAAGTGGCACTGATAATTCTCGCCGTGACGGCAGCCCAGCAGCAGCACGCCGTCCATGCCCGAGGACATGGCATCCTTGATCCAGACCATATTCACCGAGCCAAGGCAGCGCACCGGGATGAAGCGCACCAACGCGTTCAACTTGTTGCGGCGCATCCCCGCCATATCGAGGGCCGGGTATGCGTCATTCTCACAGACGAACACCGCAATGCGGAGCTTATCCTCGTCATCGTCCGGCACGTTGATGGATTTGACCATCGAGCCGATCATATCGATGTTGTAGTCGGCGAAACCGATGATCCGCTCTGGGCAGGCACCCATGCAGGTGCCACAGCGACGGCAGCGGGTCGGGTTAGGCAATGGGGTGCCTTTCGCGTCGTCATCCAATGCGCCGAACGGACATTCCTCGGTGCAACGTTTGCACTGGGTGCAGCGCTGGAAGAAGAAATCTGGGAAGGTCATGTCGCCGGAACGCGGATGCACAGCCACGCCCCGGTCGGCGGACTCGATACATTGAATCGCCTTGAGGGCTGCGCCGGTCGCGTCGTCGATGGTTTCTTCCATCGTCTCCGCTTTGCGCACACCACCACAGGTATAGACACCGGTGCGGCGGGTCTCGTAGGGGAAGCAGATGAAGTGCGAGTCGGCGTAACCGTCAAACAAATCCAAATCCAAGAAGGCCGGGCCTTGGCGGTAAGCCAGGTTGATGGTCGGCTGATCCACCGTAACTGGCACCATGCCTGCGGCCAGTACCACCATATCCACTTCTAGCTCTAAGGTATCACCGAGCAGGGTATTCTCGGCAGTTACCTTCAGGCCGCTGCCGCATTCCTCCGCCTTGGTCACAGCGGCCTTGGTCATGAACACGCCGTCACGCTGCTGCATCCCCTTGTAGAACAGCTCGGTGTTGCCAGGGGTGCGGATATGCTGATAGAGGATGTAGGCCTGGCCGTTCTCGTTGTCGTCGCAGACATACTGGGCCTGCTTCAGGGCCACCATTGAGGTGACAGAGTTGCAGTAAGGGAAATCGCGGTCGTTATCCTTGCCGCCGGGGCTTTGGATGAAAGCGACTTTGGCCGGAACCTTGCCCTCTTTGGCCAGCTTCTCAAACTCGGCGTTGGTGACCACTTTTTTGCCGTCGTAGCCGAGATGCTCGTACTCGGAAACATCGGCAGGCCGCCAGCCAGTGGCGAGAACCACTGCGCCGTAAACCTCGGCAGCAGTATCCACAGCGGTGTATTTTTGCAGACCGGCGTTGGGATCTTCCTTCTCGCCCTTGTCGATCTTCTCCTGCTCGTCAACCGTCACCTTCGCTGGCGCATCCCACTCGCTCTTGCTGCCAGCGGCCTTAAAGGAGACCTTAAACGCACCTGGGGCACCACCGATGCGGGCCACTTCAGTCTCAGTCTTGACGGTGATTTTGCTGCTGCCAGTGGCAGCGGCAACGAGCTGCTCGATGTTCGGCTGCTCAAGCTGGCAGTAGGGATAAGCGGTCGGGAACATTTTCCGCCAGCCAAGGGCCTTGCCGCCCAGTTTGGCAGTCTTCTCAACCAGCGTCACCTCGTAGCCCGCCTTGGCGGCCTCGGTGGCTGCGGTCAGACCGGCGATACCGCCGCCCATGACTAAAATCTTCTTGCTGATGTTCTCTAACAGATAAGGCTTGGGCAGCTCGCTTTTCTGAGCGCGGGTCACAGCCATGCGGACATAGTCCTCGCCCAGCTCTTGGATGAACTCATCGCCCTTCTCCGCATCACCGGCAGCCCAAGCCACCTGCTCGCGCAGGTTGGCACGGATAGTGATGGTGTTCTCGCCAAAGCTAAACACGTCCTGCATCACGCGCGGTGAGCAGGCGCAAACCACCAGGGTGTTAACCCCTTTCTCCTGAATATCCTTATTGATCAGAGCCAAGCCTTCTGCGCCGCAGAGGCACTCATGCTCTTGCATCTCAATGCCGGTTTCTGAAGCAGCACTCTTCAGTCCTTCCACCTCAAGGACATTGCCGATGCCGCAGCCTGTGCAGAGATACGCACCATATACTTTATTCATAGATGTTCTTCCTCCTACTGTGCGGTCTGGATAGCTTTCAGAGCTGCGGCAGTCGCAGACTGGGTGCAGGTATAGACATCAGCAGCTGATTTAGCACAACCAGCAGCGATCATGCCCTTCTCTAGCTCAGAGACCACAAAGCCGTTACCGTCCATCTTCAAGCCGAGCATCTTGCCCTGCTCGCCGTCGATGGCAGGCTGCATTCCAGTCGCCAAGACACACATGTCCACTTTTTGTCGAATCTTGGCTCCGGTGAGGGCGTTCTCCGCGATCACGGTCACGCCGCCGTCGCTCTCTGCGACAATATCAGCGACCTTACCTTTGATGAACTGAGCGTTGGCATCGGTGCGCAGCTTCTCGCGGAAATGCTCGTACTTGCCTGGTGTGCGTAGATCGATGTAGAAGACATAAATTTTGGCGTTTGGATACCGCTCGCGGACATAAGTCATCTGCTTGAAAGTGGCCATGCAGCAGATGTAGGAGCAGTATTCCAGATGATTTTCGTCGCGGGAGCCTGCGCACTGAACAAAGGCGATGGACTCAATCTCCTTGTTGTCGCCAGGGCGGACGATTTTGCCGCCAGTGGGCCCGTTGTCCGCTGCCATCCGCTCCATCATCATGTTGGTGATGATTGCAGAGGAAGAATTCGGCTTTAGATTGGTCAGCTTGCTGGCATCATAGGGATTCCAGCCAGTAGCCCAGACGATAGAACCTACATGCAGGGTAAAAGTCTCCGTCTGCATATCTGTGTCAATGGCATTGTATTTGCAAGCTGCCTTGACTGCCTCTAAGCATTGTGGCGAACAAGCATTCTTGGCCAGCACATAACGACGCGGAAAGGCCATCTCGTGCGGCAGATAAATTGCCTTGGTTTTGTTCATGCCAAAGTTAAAGGCATTGTCAATCTCATCGGTGCAAACTTGGGCGCAATCGCCGCAGGCCGTGCAGTTGGAGTTGACATAGCGCGGCGCGGTTTCCAGCGTCACTTCGTAATTGCCCGGCCCACCTGACACCGACTTAACCGTGGTCATGGTGTAGGTACGAATTCTGCGGTTGTTCTTAACGCGCTTAAAATTGATTTCCAAACCGCAAGACGGGGGACAAAGTTTTGGAAAGTACTGATTAAGCTGGGCCACGCGACCGCCAAAGTACGGATTTCGGTCAACGAGAAACACATCATTGCCTACTTCCGCAGCTTCCAGCGCAGCGGTTAGTCCGCTGATGCCGCCGCCCACAACCAGCACCGCACCAGTTTTCGCAGCATTGCTCATGCCAAACCTCCATAAAAACTGCTGGTATTGATAAATTGGTATTTCTGGTTCACTTGAGGTGCATCAATCCTTTCGCAACTGAAAATATGCAGCTCAAGTCAAGCAGAACGTCCTAACAGAAAAATCTCCAAGCCCCCCACAAACAAAAAGGGCTTGGAGATTCAACAACACATCACAGCGGAATCCGCCTCGAACAAGAAGAGACAGAGCTACGACTTCTTGTCCGCTGCATGATTGCTGTCAGTCCTTAGTTAGATCCAAGGCTCGGTCTCAACGATGTTGATGCACTCGACCTTCTCGCACTTCCATTCCTTGGTTGCAGGATTGAAGGTGGAGTTAACGAACGCCTTCCAGTTGGCATCGTCAACAGTCGGGTAGTCAGAGCGGTAGTAGAAGCCCGGATAACGAGACTCTTGGCGGAACTCGATGTGGCGAATGTGGGTCTCTACACACCAAATGCGGTGGTAGTTCTCCCAAGCGCGCATCAATTCGTGCAGGTCGCCAGCAGCCATCTTCTCGGCATCTTCGCGCAGCATCCGCAGAAGGTCGAGGCAGATGTTCAGCATCTTGCCAGAGGTCATGTAGTAGGTGGCAACGCCGCCGCCGTACTCGTCAGTGGCCTTCATCAGGCGCATCATGATGCCCTGCGGCTTACAATAGTTCGGGTTGACATCCGCAGCGGTTGTGGCACCAACATGCTGCAAATAGCGGGTTACAGGTGCGTAGATCTCAGCGGCCAACTCAGCAGCACTCTGCGCCAACTCCGGCTTGAAGCTGGCATGATCGCGGCAGTACTTCACCATCTGCTTACCAACGATGCGGCCTTCAGCATGGGAACCAGAAGAGAACTTATGACCAGAAGCACCTACGCCGTCACCAGCAGTGAACAGACCGTTGACCGTGGTCATCCGGTTGTAGCCCCACTTGTACTGATGGGAACGCGGCTTGCCCTGAACATCAGGTACCCATGACTCGTTCGGACCAGAGGTCCAGATGCCGCAACAACCGGAATGAGATCCCAGCATGTACGGTTCGGTGGGCATAATCTCGGAACCGACTTTCTCCGGCTCGATGTTCATGCCGGCCCAGAGACCTGCCTGGCCGATGGACATATCCAGGAAGTCTTCCCAAGCCTCAGATTCCAGATGCTTCCAGAACTTGGCAACATCCTTCTCGCTCTTGCCTGCGGCGCGCATGTCGTCAAGGAAGGCATTCAGGGCTACATCGGTAGCCATGTACACTGGGCCACGACCTGCTTTGAACTCGTTGACCATCAGGTGGTTGCGGAGGCAGGTCGGGGTGACAGCAGACTGTCCATAGGGCATAAACTTGGACAGCTCTTCCTTTACTGCCGGGCTGTTGGCGTAGAACTCGCCCAGACCGTTCTGCACTTTGGCCTTGAACAGGAGGAACCAAGCACCAACCGGGCCGTAACCGTCTTTGAAGCGGGCCGGGGTGAAGCGGTTCTCCATCATGGTCAGTGTTGCGCCAACCTGAGCGCACATGGTGTAGGTAGAACCGGCGTTCCATACCGGATACCAGGCGCGACCCTTGCCCTCGCCAGTTGAACGCGGACGGAAGATGTTAACGGCACCACCGCAGGCAACCATAGCGGTCTTGCAGGTGAAGACGTGAACTTTATTCTCACGGGTGGAGAAACCAACTGCGCCAGCGATGGTGTTCGGCTGATTCTTATCCAGCAGCATCTTGACGATGAAAACGCGCTCCATGATGTTTTCTTCGCCCAGAGCCTTCTTCGCAGCCTCAGCAACGATGCACTTGTAGGACTCACCGTTGATCATGATCTGCCACTTGCCAGTACGTACAGGCTGACCGCCCTCGCGCAGGCTCTTAGCAGGTTTGGCACCGTCCAGGTTGGAGCCATCCTCTGCCTTCTTCCAAATCGGCAGACCCCACTCCTCGAACAGTTTTACAGACTCATCCACGTGCCGCCCCAGATCGTAGATCAGGTCTTCACGAACAACGCCCATCAGGTCGTTACGAACCATCTTGACGTAGTTCTCAATTGCGTTGTCGCCGATATAGGTGTTGATCGCGGACAGACCCTGTGCAACTGCGCCAGAACGCATCATCGCGGCCTTATCAACCAGGATGATCTTCATGTCAGCAGGTGCCCACTTCTTGATCTCAAAGGCTGCGCCGCAAGCAGACATACCACCGCCGACGATCAGCACATCACAGCTATGTTCAACAATTGCCGGATTGGCAACGGCAGCCAGCTCGCCTTTCGGCTTATTAGGTAACGCCATGTCAATATCTCCTTTATCTATTCAATTCAGTTGGAAGTTGCTTATTTCTTCGCGAGCATGGTCGGAGCTTTCAGCGCGGTCTCAAGCGTCAAACACTCGTCATCAAGATTCGTCCCTTTGGCATCAGGATAGGCATTAGCAGAGCCTTCAGCCGTGGTGCGGATCGGGAACTTGAAGCGTTTGATGTTGCCGTTACGGAATTTGATTGTCCACATGATGGAGTCAGAAGAGCGCATCGGATGCACCTGACCACCCATCGGTACAAAGTCATCATAACCGCGCACCGCGATAGCACCCTGCGGGCAGATCTTGACACAGGAGTAGCACTCCCAGCAGGCATCCGGCTCCTGGTTGTACGCCTTCATCGCCTCGACGTTCAGCACCATCAGGTCGTTGGGGCAGATGTACATACAGGCGGTCTTATCGCCGCCCTTGCAACCATCACACTTTTCAGGATTGACGAAACTTGGCATTTAACTACCTCCTTATTGGATTTTCCTGTTGACAATGCCTGGCTAGGCACCGCCACATTAAGATTTTGACCGCAAACTCTACAACGTGCTGTTCTTTCAAGGTAAGCAGCAAGCAGCAGCCGCTGCCAGACTGAAATGATTTTTTTTGAGCCGACTCGGATGAATCATTCGAGTGTAAATTGAGTCCATTTAATAATTGTTTGTCCAATCAATGTCAAGAAAAATCGTCTGCCGGCGCACCGCAAAGCGGTGCAATTTTCATCATTAATATTTATGAGGAGTATCAAAGGGCTGTTGCCCGCTGGTAACTGCCTTATTTTAGGGAGGATTGCTCCTCCAGTCCCTATGAAAACAGCGCGACTCTCCCGCCAGCGAGTTTTTCGTACCTAATTCCCTCGATGATTTTTTTTCAGACGGCTTCTCCTCGTCAGCGAACACCTGCTGCTTGATCAGGGAGAAGCTAAGGCCGCAAAGCAACTTTTTTGGCTGGCTCACAAAAGGTTGCTGCCGAGCCGCAAAGGAGTTTGGCTCGGCAAGAGAAGGTTTCTGCCGAGCCACAACCTTTTCTTGCTGAACAACAACTCTCTCTTGCTCGGCAAGAACCTTTTGTTGCCGAACAGAAGAATGTTGTAGCTTAACAGGAACCTTTTGTTGCTCGGCCACAACCTTCTCTTGCTGAACAACAACTCTCTCTTGCTCGGCAAGAACATTTTGTTGCCGAGCAGAAAAAGGTTGTGGCTTAACAGGAACCTTTTGTTACTCGGCTAGAACCTTGTTTTGCTCGGCAGCAAACGTCTGGTAGCAGCTTTCAGAGGAGGCAAGGCAGGTTTTCAGCGGGTGAAGTCAGCGTTTATTCGTTTACTAGGAACTTTTGCCTGAGTGAAAGCTCCTTGGCAAGGAAGAGCAAGAAAAAGCATTAGTTAACGCTGATAAAATGTTACTATTTACTTGACGATTGTTTGTTATATAATTATATATATTCGGTAAAAAATAAGGAGGAATGGTCGGCAAACGCTGCAATACAAAATCTATTGAGGAGAGGTACAAGTTATGAAAGCTGGGACAAGCGTTGTTGCTACTGTTTTTCTGTTCCTCCTAAGTGTCTTTTGGAGCGAGGCAAGGGCAACTCAGGTGGCTGCTGGGTATGCCCATACAGTAGCGATTAAAGCAGATGGCACGCTTTGGGCGTGGGGAGAAAACGGTTCTGGTCAACTTGGCGACGGAACTGCCATAGATAAAGTCAGCCCGGTGCAAATTGGCACCCTAACCGACTGGAAAATTGTGGCTACTGGCTATGCGCATACAGTGGCGATCAAAACAGACGGCACCCTTTGGGCTTGGGGCGATAACAGTTCTGGTCAATTGGGCGATGGCACCACAACAAACAGAACCAGCCCGGTACAAATTGGCTTAGGCACAGACTGGGCGACCGTTGCTGCTGGCGGTACCGCAGGACTGGTCGGAAGTCATACCGTAGCGATCAAAACAGATGGCTCTCTTTGGGCTTGGGGTTCCAATAATGCTGGTCGTCTGGGTGATGGTACAACAATTGACAGGAATATCCCGATACAAATCGGCAACGATACGGATTGGCGGTCTGTTAGTGCTGGCGGAGCACATACGGTTGCGATTAAAACAGATGGCACTGTGTGGGCTTGGGGATTTAATGGCAGCGGTCAGGTAGGCGATGGCACAACTGCCGACCGAGCTACCCCTTTCCAGATTGACACTGCCATGGACTGGGAGACTGTTACTGCCGGAGGTGCCTTTACTTTAGCTCTAAAAACAAACGGCACACTTTGGGCTTGGGGAGCAAACAGTTCTGGCCAACTTGGCGACGGCACAACGGTAAATAGAACCAGCCCAATACAGATCGGCTCAGGAACAACCTGGTCTGATATTGCTGCTGGCGGCAGTCATTCTGTTGCCTTGAAAGCACCGGGAACAATCTGGACATGGGGATTAAATAGCTACGGCCAGCTGGGTAGTGGAACCACAATAAGCCGAACTAGCCCAGGGCAAGTTGGCACCGCAGCAACCTGGTCTGCCATTGCTGCTGGCGGCAATCATACTGGAGCGGTAAAGAGTGGCTTTTTTTGGAGTTGGGGCGACAATAGTAGCGGTCAGCTTGGCCTGGAAGCAGTAGCTGGTACCAAAACAAGTCCGGTTCAAATTGGGATTGATATAAATTGGTCGTCTGGAGCTGCGGGGTACTGTCATTCTCTCGTTCTCAAAACGAATGGAACGCTCTGGGCTTCAGGATGTAATGATTACGGCCAACTTGGTGACGGAACAACTTCCGACCGAGCCACCTTGGCTCAGATTAATTCCGCCAATAATTGGAAGGCAATTGCCGCTGGCGACTATCATACCGTAGCCATCAAAACAGATGGTACACTCTGGGCCTGGGGAAACAACGGCAGCGGTCAGCTTGGTGATGGAACCTGGACGAATAGGAATGCGCCTGTACAAATTGGTACAGATACAAGCTGGGATTTCATTGCTGCTGGAGCTGACTCTTCATTCGCTATAAAAGATGGCGAACTCTGGGCTTGGGGAGATAACCAATACGGCAAGCTGGGCGACGGAACAACAACAAGTAGAAATGCCCCTGTGCAAATTGGCGCGGCCACTGACTGGCTAACTGTGGCTACTGGAGGATTACATAGTGCTGCTATCAAAACAGATGGAACGTTCTGGACCTCAGGACGTAATAATTACGGTCAACTTGGCGACGGAACATGGAATAGTCGTACCACTTTTGGCCAAATCACCGGTGGAAGCTGGCAATCTGTTAGTGCTGGAACATCGCATACCATTGCCATCAAAACAGATGGAACCCTTTGGGCTTGGGGACGGAATAACAACGGCCAGCTTGGCAATGGAGCAGGGGGGGGGGCATCGCAGGAAAATCCTGTACAAATCACAGGAACATGGTCAGTTGCTGCGGCCAGAGATTCCTATACCGTAGCCATTAAAACAGACGGTACCCTCTGGGCTTGGGGAGATAACAGTTATGGCCAGCTTGGTGACGGCACAACAACGAAAAGAATCAGCCCGGTTAAGGTTACAGGTAGCAACTGGTCGTCTGCTGCTGCCGGAACCTTCCATGCATTAGCCGTAAAAACTGGTACCCTCTATGCTTGGGGAGATAACAGCTCTGGTCAATTTGGCGACGGTTCAGCCTGGAGGGAAAGCCCTTCCACAATCACTTTTCCAGCCAATAGCTGGACAATAACCCCAGTTGCGGAGAATGGCTCTATCTCGCCTTCTTCCCCGCAGATTGTCACAAATGATGATACTGCCACGTTCACGATCACGCCTGACTATGGCTATTTCCTTGAGTCGGTGTCTGGCTGTGGCGGCAGCTTGAGTGGCAATACCTACACGACAGCAGCAATTACCGCCAATTGCGCGATCACCGCTACCTTCAGTCAAATAGACTTAGACGGTGATGGCCTTGGTGATCTCTGGGAGACAGACTACTTTGGCAGTTTGGATGCTGTCAATGGCACAAGTGATTCTGATAGCGACTGCTATACAGATCTGCAAGAGTATCTCAATTATGTTGCAGGGAAAACTGATCCGGCAGGAAATCCTTATGTGCCCATTATGGCCAATGCTCCTGGCGGTACAGGCTGTCCTTGGACCGTTACACCTTCAGCTGGAACAGGTGGTACCACCGATCCTTCCTCAGTGCAGAAAGTTGAACACGGTTTAACCACCAGTTTCACAATCACGCCGAACACTGGCTACTCTATCGACACGGTATCTGGCTGTAATGGTACGTTGAACGGCAATACCTATACTACCGGTGTAATTACCGGCGACTGTACAGTGACAGCCAGCTTCAAACTCAACAGCTATACGGTAACGCCCTCGGCAGGCGATAACGGCACTATCAACCCGAACACCCCGCAAACCGTGTATTACGGCTCAACCACCGATTTTACGATTACGCCGAGCATTGGTTATTCGATCAACACGGTAGAAGGCTGCGGCGGTACGTTGAACGGTAATACCTATACCACTGGCATCATTACCGGCGACTGTACAGTGACAGCCAGCTTCAAGCTCAATACCTATACAGTAACGCCTTCGGCAGGCGATAACGGTACGATCAACCCAAACACCCCGCAGACCGTGAATCACGGGGCAACTACCTCGTTTACGGTTACGCCGAATGCCAACTACTCCATCGACACGGTATCTGGTTGTGGCGGTAGCTTGAGTGGCAACACCTACACCACCGGTATCATTACTGGCGACTGCACGGTGACGGCCAGCTTCAAGCTTAACACCTACACAGTTACGCCTTTAGCAGGTCCAAACGGCGAAATCAGCCCGAAAGACCCGCAGACTGTGAATCATGGCTCGACCACCCCGTTTACGATCACGCCAGATGAAGAATATTCCATCGACACGGTGTCTGGTTGCGGCGGTAGCTTGAATGGCAACACCTACACGACCGCTCCAATCACCAACAACTGCACTGTAACCGCTCTCTTTAGGGAAACAGACAGCGATGGTGACGGGATAGACGATGCTTGGGAGGAAGAATACTTCGGTGATCTGACCACAGCCAATGCGTTAACCGATTGGGACAAGGATGGATACACTGATCTCCAGGAATACCTGAACTGGCTTGCCGGAGAAACAGATCCAAAAGGTGCTGTCTATGATCCAAAGGTGAAAAATGCCCCTGGTGGCACGGGCTATGAGGATAACTCCTATCTCCAGTCCGTTTATAAGCTGTTGCTGAACTAAACCCAGCGGCACATCGTGCAACCCCAGCTCTCCGCAACTGATTATGATCTGCGGAAAGAGCTGGGGTTGCCTTGCATAAATCAACCAGAAGGATTTACAGTAAAGAGCAAGCAGGTTACAGCGAAGTGCAAATGAGCAAGAGAAGAGTGCTGCTCATTTACCAAGGAGTTGTACTCGGCAGAAGAGGCGTTTGGTTTGGTCAAACTGCTTTCTTAGTCGGCCACAAAGGAGTTGTAGTCGGCAG
Source organism: Candidatus Electronema sp. PJ (assembly GCF_048287395.1). Taxonomy (NCBI): domain Bacteria; kingdom Pseudomonadati; phylum Thermodesulfobacteriota; class Desulfobulbia; order Desulfobulbales; family Desulfobulbaceae; genus Candidatus Electronema; species Candidatus Electronema sp. PJ. The sequence goes on from NZ_JBLWEO010000043.1 coordinate 13,331, forward strand.
AACTCCTTTGCGGCTTATTCAAACTCCTTTCTTGCTCGGCTAGACTCCTCTTTTGCCGAGTACAACTTCTTTCTGGCCGAGTCGGACTCCTTTCCTAATCGGCCAAACTCCTCTGCAAGTCGGCAGAACTCCTCTTGTGCCAAGCCAAACTGCTTTGCCAGCGAGTAAGAAAGGAGTAGTAACTCAGTGTTACGCAACAAAATACCGCAACAAAAGAAACCAATCCGTTCTCCGCTGCACAAGGTCTATTTTCTGTCCAGCAGCAACAATACGATGGGATCTTTTCAGTTCCCTCTTTGGAGGGAAGCCTTCTATTCTTCGATCTGCATTTCCAACTTTGCAAGCGGCTGAAGGTCGGGTACAATGAGCAACGCCTGCCCGGATTCCATCCCGTCTTCTTCCTGACCAAGCAGCCTTGCGGCTGCCGGGAAGTCCGGCCTTTCCATTTTTCCAGACCAGATTGAACTGCAACCGACTGCAAGAGGTTTTTTGTGCAAGGCAAAGTGCTTATCGCCAATCGCGGAGAGATTGCCCTCCGCATCATGAAGGCCTGCCAGGCCTTGGAGCTTGATTACGCGGTCGTTTATACCGATGCGGATCGCGACTCCGAGCATGTGCAGCGCAATCGGCTCAAAGGCCCGGATCAAAATGCCTGGCGGGTGGCCAGTTACACCGATCCCAATGACCTCCTTTCCGTGGCAGATCATAGCGGCTGCACGGCTGTGCATCCAGGCTACGGCTTTTTCTCGGAAGACTGGCGTTTCGCCCGCCGTGTGACAGTTCGTGACCGGCCTTTGATCTTCATCGGCCCAGGTTGGGAGGTGATCCGCGATCTTGGCGACAAGATCAACACCAAGCGCATCGCCCAGAAGCTGGGTATACCCACTATTCCTGGGACTTCCGCGCCGATCTACAACGAAATGGAAGCCGAGGAAATCGCGCAACACATCCTCGACATTCAACGAGAGCTGAACGAGCCGAATCCAGCCGTATTGGTCAAGGCCGCAGCAGGTGGCGGTGGCATGGGCATTGAGGAGGTCAACCGGATTGAGCATTTCCGCCGGACGTACCGCCGGGTGCAGAACTATGCCAAGCGACAGTTCGGCGATGGTGGCGTATTGATCGAGCAGCGGCTCTGTGATTTCAACCATATTGAGGTGCAGCTTGTTTGCTCACGCCATGACGAGCGCATCCACTTTGGCACCCGCAACTGTACCATCCAATCGACAGGCCGCCAAAAGCGGGTCGAGGCTGCACCTGGCTTTCATTCCTCCTGCTTCAAGTACGATTTTGACCCAGATCAGGTACTGGACAGCATCGTCGAGCATTCGCTCAAGCTGGCCGATTATGTCAAATACGACAACGTCGGCACCTGGGAATGGATAGTCAGTCGCAGTGGTAGGCCCTATCTCCTTGAGGTCAACACCCGCATTCAAGTGGAGAATGATGTCTCTGCCCGGATCAGCTACCTGAATGGCAAACATCCCAATCTACTTCAAGAGCAGATTCGCCTCGCTCTTGGTGAGCGGATGGGTTATCAGCAGAATGATGTTGTCTTCAACGGCGCGAGTATTGAGCTGCGCATTGTAGCAGAGAACACGCAACGCGACTTTGCGCCCTGGATCGGCACCATTACTCGCTTCGATCTGCCCCATCATGAGTGGTCAGCGGTGTACAGTCATGTTCCCTCTGACCGGCCCTACCCTATTCCCAGCGAGTACGACCCTAACTTGGCACTGGCTTTGGTCTGGGGCGATGACGTGAATCAGGCCAAGGAGCGGGCCAAGCAGTTTATCGATGGTTGCCGCATCGAAGGCGTGGACAGTTCACGAGGAGGGATCCTCACTAATCTGGACTACCTCCGCAGAAATCTTGACCGGCTGCTGACCTTCTGAGCCGTTTCCACGACATCCATGAATGATCTTATCAAGCAGCTCCAAGAGCTGGACCAGCGCATCAGCTATTTGATCCACATTAAAGACTCAGACAAGTGGGGCAATCTGGCGGAATTCCGCAGCAAAGCCGAGCGGCTGCGCAGCTCTGTCTTTGATATCAGTCGGGACGAGTTCGCCGCAAGATTGGGCAAGCTGGAGGATTCGATCCGTTTTCTGGAAGAACGCTGCGAGGAGGGACTGACCCCGATGGAGCGGGTGCGAATCGTCCGCTCACCACTACGTTTCACGCTCAAGGACATTCTGGAAAACGTCTATGAAGAGCATAAAGAACTGGGCGGCGCAGGCGAGGCCAACATTGATCCGGCAATGGTGGTGGCTAAGGCCAACATTGTCCGGCGGATAAAAAGGAAACCCTACACCTCGCCGGTGATGGTCATTGGCCAGGAAGTAGGGCGCGGCGAGGAATTCCGCAATGGCGGTTCTTGCAAGCCCTGGGGCAACGAGAAGGCCATGCGCTACATGAAGGTAGCTGAGACTGAGGGCATTCCGATCCATTTTTACGTTTTTACGCCCGGCTCCTATCCGATTGAGGACTATCCTGGCGCGGCCCAGCAGATTGCCCGCAATCTCTATACGATGACCAAGCTGCGGGTGCCGATGATTTCGGTGATCTCAGAAGGTGGTTCTGGTGGGGCCGAGGCGGTTGGTCTAAGCGACTTTCGCCTAATGTTCTCGCACGGCTACTATTCGGTGATATCGCCGGAAGGAGCAGCAGCCATTGAAGGTCGGGTTAGGGAGGGCAAGAAGGCGGCCCCTGAATTGATTGAAAAATGCGCTCGCCAACTCAACATTACCGCTGCGGACAATCTGCGCCTCGGCACCATTGACCGGATTATTCAGGAGCCACCGTTAGGCGCAAAGAACGATGACTTCGCCTTTTTTGCCCGTATTCGCTCTGAGATCATCCGGGCTACTGATGAGGTAGTACTGCGAACGAAGAGCATGAGGAGCTTCCGTTCCTATGAGGTGAAGCGGAAAAAGGCGGAAAGCCCAGACGAGGCTCCACAGATCGATATACCTTGGGATTTGGACGAGGGGGAGACCGACCGCCTACTAGCTCTGCGCTCGAAAAAATACCGGGAAATGAGCTTGCACAGCTTCGGTGGAATCACCATCCCAGCAGAAAACCTCGTCAAATTCTTCTGTTTCGCCACTGAAAAATTTTGGTACACTGTTCGTTATGATGTACTGAAGAGTCAGCAGAAGCAGATGCAGAAAACGATCAAGGAGCTTTCCGGCGAAGGTACTGCCTTGGTCAATCGCCTTACTGCGCCTTTCACCAGAATATTCAGCAAAAAAGAGGAGAACGGCAGCAAACTAGTACCCAGATCGCTAGTTGCCTCTGACCCTCAGGCTGCTGGTGACTATTGCCTGATTCAAGATCCGCTGGAGCTGACCGATACCTACACTAGCCCGCTGGCCAACGAGGACCGTACCATCACCTGCCCGAACGCGGAGAAATACGGCTGCAAAGACCTGTGGATACCTGACCTCTATGGCGAATTTTGTGGAGTCTGCGAGAACTGCGGCCATCATTTCCCGCTCGAATATCAGTGGTATCTGAAGAACGTCTTTGATCCAGGCTCGATCCGCATCTTCAATAACGACATCTTCTCCAAGAACCCGCTCAACTATGAGGGGTTTGACGAACGGCTCCAAGCGGCCCGCGCTAAGACTGGCATGGGCTGCGCCAATCTGACTTTCATGGCGCGGGTCAGGGACATCGAACTGATCGTGACCATGCTCTTCTCTGACTTCCGTAACGGCACGGTGGGGTCAGCAGAAGGAGAAAAGTTTGTCCGCGCCTGCGATATCGCCCGGCGCAAAAAACGGCCCCTGCTGGCCTATGTCCACACCACCGGCGGCATCCGCATTCAGGAAGGCACCCTTGGTGTGGCCCAGATGCCGAAATGCACAATGGCGGTGCGGGAGTACATTGACGCAGGCGGCCTGTACATCGTGGTCTATGACAACAACTCCTACGCCGGGCCGGTGGCCTCATTCTTAGGCTGCTCGCCGTACCAGTTCGCCATCCGTTCCAGCCGCATCGGCTTTGCCGGGCCGAGGGTTATCCGCGAGACCACCGGCATAGACATCCCGCCGGACTACCACGATGCCCGCAACGCCCTCAAGCGCGGCCACATCCAAGGCATCACCGACCGCCGCGACTTCCGCCGCCATCTCTATCAGGTCATGCAGACGATGGGCAGCCCAGGGCTGTACTACCGGTGATTTTTTCCTGCGCCGCAAGATTTCCGCTTGACCTTGCGGCCAGTCTATGATAAATAAGAGTAGCGTTTTTGTCGCACGGGTTGTTAGCTCAGTTGGTAGAGCAGTTGACTCTTAATCAATTGGTCGAAGGTTCGAATCCTTCACAGCCCACCAGACAATTCAAGGAGTTAGCCTTTGACGGGTTAGCTCCTTTTTTATTTTGTCACATTCCAGCCCCCATCCTGCCCCCACTTTTTTGCTCATGGGGCAAAAAACGCCGCCTGAAGATGTCCTTGACATGCCCTGCGCCGTCTGATTATTCTTCCCCCTGAAAATGCCCCGTGCAGCAGCATGGGGTTTTCTGTTTTAGTTCAACAGCGGGGTGTCATGAGCGGCGGCAGTCTGTACATTTTCTTGGATGAAGGGGGCAATCTGGACTTCTCCCCGTCCGGCACGAAATATTTCATCCTGACAAGCATCTCCGCCCGGCGGCCTTTCACCGCCTTTGAAACCCTTGGCAGCTATAAATTTGACCTGATTGAATACGGGCTGGATTTCGTCTTCTTTCACTGCACGGAAGACAACCGGCATATCCGGCGGCGGGTCTTCGGCATCCTGCAAGACCATGTCCCCGGCCTGCGAATTGATGCCCTGATTGTCGAAAAAAGCAGAATCAACGCGGAGCAGCAGGCACCCGAAGCATTTTATCCGCAGATGCTGGGGCATCTGCTGCGGCATGTGGCCGGACAGAACGAGCTGGAAGGCATCGGGGAGCTGATCGTCATCACTGACAGCATCCCGGTGAACAGGAAACGGGCCGCTGTTGAAAAGGCTGTGAAAATCACCCTGAAAAACATGCTGCCATCGGGCTGCCGCTTTCAGGTGCTGCATCATCCCTCCATGTCAAATCTTGGCTTGCAAGCGGCGGACTACTGCTGCTGGGCGGTGTTCAGAAAATGGGAGAGCGGGGACAGCCAGTTTTTTGATCTGATCAAGGCGGGCGTGAAAAGCGAGCTGGAGATATAAAAAAAGGGGCAGTCTGCTGATGAGCTGCCCCGATTCGACCCCCCCGACTACCTTTGCAGAAGAAACCCTTGGTTTCTTGTCATCAGGGAGGAACCTTTCCTTCTTTCAGGATACCCGGCCCGGCAGAGGATGTAAAGAGTTTTCCGTTGAACCGTTGCAGCAGGCATCCGCGCCCTGCTTGTCCATGCGCTGGATGAGCAGTCAAAGGCGTTTTACCTTGGGCACGGCTTCATTGAATCGCCGATTGAGCCGATGACCTTAATGCTGAGTCTGGCGCAGTCAGCGCATGACTGCTGGTTTTCCCCGGCTGTTTTTATCGAAATCAACAGGAAAATTGTTCACCTTCTCCCTCTAAAAAGGGTCAAGCGTTCCCCATAATCGGGCGGCTGTCAGCCATGATTGCTCTGTGGCCTCATCCGCTTTTTTTTTCAGCCGTTCAAAGGTCTTCCTGTGCATTCCCTTGGGTTTCTCCCAGATCGGCTCATCTGTGCATAAACTGGCCCCCAGCCGCTCTCTGATCTTCTGAGCCTTAGTAACCAGACGGAGCGGCGGTCTTTCATGCTGTGTGGCATAGGCAAGGTCAAGGCAATGACGGCAGAGGAAATACTTTCCCGGCCCGTACAGGACAGCCACACGCTTGAAGCAGCGGGGACAGAGGAACCATGTCCGCTGCCCGCCGTAATTGCACAGGGTGCGCTCAAAGGGGATGGTCTGCTCCACCGGCTCCCATTCTCCGCCGTTTGGCCGGTGCCGATAGTTCAGAATCATCCTGTTTTCCTCCATCCTGTAGCCGATAGAAGCAATTTTTTCGCCGTTCCTCGACCATGACAGGGAACCCTCTCTGCCCGGCTGAAGGCTGCCCCATTTCTTCAGCTTGCGGATGTCTATGCTGCGCAAACCTGCCGTTGTTCTTTTGGCATCCCATCTGAATAGTCTGCCTGAGCCTCTGCCGCCCATGCTGTCACCTTTGCTTTTTATCGAAATCAACAAAAAAAATTAAGTCCCTGTGACGTATTATACTGCATTTCCGCAGAAATATCATTGTTTCGATAAAGGCGGCTGGGTGAATTTCTATGCTTGAAGGGGCAGCCGGGCGGCTGAACGACACGCCCGCCTGATCAGCCAGCGCAAGCACAGCCGCCGGGTTCAATATTCCACCTCCACAGTCTCATCCGGGATGGGGATATCCCCATTTTCCTATAGGAAGAGTTGACAAGTCCTTCATGGTATTAATATTTTTCATTATCAATGGGTTATCCTTCATGCAGGTCTTCATGGCAATCCTCCCCGCTGCTGTTTTTCAATAGCTAAAAACAGATGAGCAAGCGTACACCTATTGACCTTCTTGAAAGCATGAAAAGTCAAGTACCACCGGCAAAGCCGGTGGCTTGAGATTCTGAACCGCTCAAAGCGGTTAAACAACTTGAGCTGCCTGAAGGCAGCCGCTATTCAAACAGGTTGAGCTGCTCAAGACGCTGATCTTCCTGCTCCTGAGCTTGA
>NZ_JBLWEO010000044.1:0-16004 GCF_048287395.1 Candidatus Electronema sp. PJ
AAATCGACAAAACTGGCCATCCCCTTGGTTGACAGCACTTTTGTGATTGCCGCCGTCAGCGTGGTCTTCCCGTGATCTACGTGACCGATGGTCCCGACATTCACATGCGGTTTCGTCCGCTCGAACTTCTCTTTTGCCATTACCGCCTCACCTGTTGTTCTTGAACTAAACGCCTCGAATCTTATGTATGATGGCCTCGGCCTGCCGCTCCGGGACCTCTGCAAATGCCTCAAACTGCATGGTAAAAGATGCCCTACCCTGGGTAGCTGAACGCAGTGTGGTAGAGTAACCAAACATCCGCGCCAATGGCACCCTCGCCTTGACCACCTGTAGATTCCGCTCCGCCTGTACCGCCTCAATGTGTGCGTTCTTGCGGTTCAGATCGTTGATCACCTCGCCAAGGCATTCCTCCGGCACGACAACCTCTACCGCCATGACCGGCTCCAGCAGTACTGCCCCCGCTTCAACTCCTGCCTTACGGCAGGCCAAGGCCGCTGCCACGCCAAAAGCCATCTCAGTAGAGTGTTCCTCATCGTAGGAACCACCGACCAACTGCACACACAGATCAGTCATTGGATAGCCAACAAGCGGCCCAGAATCCAACGAATCCCGAATACCTTTTTCTATAGCCTTCAGGTATAAGGCCGGGATCAACTCTTCATTAACCCTATTCTCAAATTTTACGCCGCTGCCACGCTCTGTCGGTTCAAACTGCACCACCACATGGCCATACTGTTCTTTGCCAATGGTTTGGGTTTGAAACCTACCTTCACCCTGTGCTGTTCGAGTAACGGTTTCTTTATATGCCACTTGGGGAGTCCCCACGTTGGCGGAAACCTTGAATTCTCGCACCAGCCTATCAACGATGATCTCTAAGTGCAACTCACCCATGCCGGAGATAATCTTCTGACCAGTATCTTCGTTGCGGCTAACACGGAAGGTCGGATCCTCGCAGGCAATCTTGTCTAAACTTTCTGCCAGCTTAATTTCGTCGGCCTTGGTCTTTGCCTCAATCGCAATACTAATCACTGGCTCAGGAAAGTCCATGCTCTCCAGCACAATGGAATCGCCTTCCATACACAGAGTGTCACCAGTGGAAGCGAACTTGAGACCAACTACCGCGCCGATATCTCCTGCACTGAGGCTATCGATCTCTTCGCGCTTGTTCGCATGCAGCTTAATCAGCTTGGATATCTTCTCTTTTTTCTGCTTGCGCGGATTGAACACCCTACTGCCGGTCTTCAGCTCACCGGAATACACCCTGATAAAGGCCAAGGTGCCGACAAAAACATCCGTCTGCAACTTGAAAACCAGAGCGGAAAACGGTTCCTGCCTGTCAGCTTTTCGTGTCAGCAGGACTCCGTCCTTATCTACCCCCTCAACCGCCGGAACATCCAACGGAGACGGTAGATACTCCACAACTGCATCCAGCAGCAGCTGAATACCTTTGTTTTTAAAGGCTGAACCGCACAGCACAGGCACTACTTTCAGCGCACAAGTCACCTTCCGCAGGGCACTGCGTATTTCACCGGGAGAGATATCCTGATCTTCCAGATATTTTTCCATGATCCCCTCATCGAAGTCGGCCAACTTCTCGAGGAGATGCAAACGTGCAGCCGATGATTTGCTTCGTAATGTTTCAGGCACTTCTGTTACTAAGACTGTCTCACCCTGGGTCTTCTCATCAAAGACAAGCAATTTCTGCTCAATGAGGTCAACAATCCCAACAAAAGTATCTTCACTGCCCGCAGGCAATGCTACTGGCACTGGACAGGCTCCCAGCTGGGTTTCGATAGCCCCTACTACCCTGTCAAAATCAGCACCAATCCGGTCCATCTTGTTGACAAAGGCAATCCGGGGTATCTGATAGTGATCAGCCTGCCGCCAGACTGTCTCTGACTGTGGCTCTACTCCACCCACAGCACAAAAAACAGCAATCACACCATCCAATACCCTGAGACATCGCTCCACCTCAACGGTGAAGTCAACATGCCCTGGCGTATCAATAATATTGATCTGGTGTTGCTGCCAGAAACAAGTAGTCGCGGCAGAAGTGATCGTTATGCCCCTCTCTTGCTCCTGCTCCATCCAGTCCATGACCGCTGTACCGTCATGAACTTCGCCCATCTTGTGCGACCGACCTGTATAAAACAGGATCCGTTCAGTAGTTGTTGTCTTGCCTGCGTCAATATGGGCCATGATCCCGATATTGCGCACCTGGGCTAACGATCCGCCTTCAACCACTGTTTTTCCCGCACCTTAGTATTTCTTGTTCTCCAGCAACCCTCCTGCTAGAAAAACTTTGCTTTTTACCGCGTTTTGCTTCGACTGTCAACAGTCTTTTCAGCGATTCGCGCAAATTGTCATTTTTTTTACCAGACAAACTGCGGAAGGGTGCAGCCTTTACCAACGATAATGGGCAAACGCCTTGTTGGCCTCAGCCATCTTGTGGGTCTCGTCCCGTTTTTTCACTGCGGAACCGCGATTATTATAGGCATCCATCAGCTCGGCAGCCAGCTTCTCCGCCATTGATTGACCAGGCCGCTTCTGGGCAAAACCGATAATCCAACGAATGGCCAAGGCGTTCCGCCGCTCAGGACGAACCTCTACCGGTACCTGATAAGTAGCACCGCCAACCCGGCGACTCTTTACCTCAACCTTGGGCCGCACATTTTCCATCGCTGTCTCGAAAACGGTCATCGGCTCCTCGCCAGACACCTTCCCTCCCATGGTGTCAATCGCCTCATAGAACATGCGAAGGGCCAATGACTTCTTTCCGTCCTTCATGAGACCGTTGGTAAAGCGGGAAACCAAAATCGAATTATATTTCGGATCAGCCTCTATCTCACGTCTATTCTGAACTCTTTTTCTCGGCATGATGTTCTTTCACTCTTATTTAGGCCGTTTGGCACCGTACTTAGAACGCCCCTGCCGCCGCTCGTTGACTCCAAGGGTATCCAGCGTGCCACGGATGATATGATAGCGCACACCCGGCAGGTCTTTAACGCGGCCTCCACGGATCAGCACTACCGAATGTTCTTGCAGGTTGTGACCAACGCCTGGAATATAGGATGTCACCTCTATCCCGTTGGCCAGTCGCACCCTAGCAACTTTCCGCAGGGCCGAGTTGGGTTTTTTGGGTGTGGTAGTATAGACTCTCACACAGACACCGCGCTTCTGTGGGCATTCCTGCATCGCCGGAGTGCTGGAGTGTCTTACCTGCTTCTCCCTTCTCTTTCTAACAAGCTGATTAATCGTAGGCATACAATCCTTTCCTTTCAAATAAGAAACAGCATTCACGCCCTGCGCAGGCGTGAGCTTTTTAGTTTAGCACGGACGGCAGCGCATGTCAAACAAAAATATGACATTTTACTTTGTCCTGCTGATACGGTACCTCGAGAGACCCGTGCCAGCGGAGATCAGCCGTCCCATAATGACATTTTCCTTCAGGCCGTCCAAGGTATCCACTTTGCCGTTCATGGCTGCGTTGGTCAGCACTTTGGTGGTCTCCTGGAACGAAGCCGCTGAAATGAACGAGTCCGTGGACAGCGAGGCTTTCGTCACGCCAAGTAGCTGCGGCTCTGCTGAGGCAGGCTGAAGACCTTGGGCCATGATCCGTTCATTCTCGTCATGGAAGACCCACTTCTCCACCAGCTGATCAAGCATGAATTTCGTATCGCCAGGATCGGTGATTTTGATCCGTTTGAGCATCTGCCGGACAATGGTCTCGATGTGCTTGTCGTTGATTTTTACGCCCTGGAGCCGATAAACCTCCTGCACTTCGTCAACCAAGAAGCGGGCCAACGCCTCCTCCCCTTTAATCCGCAGAATGTCGTTGGGCAGGATAGAACCATCCATCAGCGCATCGCCTGCCTTGACATAATCGCCCTCATGGACGATGACATGCTTGGACTTGGGAATCAAATACTCCCTTGGCTCGCCGGTTTCTGGGGTAATGACCACCCGCCGCTTGCCTTTCAGTTCCTTGCCAAAAGTCACCCGGCCATCAATCTCAGTGACAATGGCCTGTTCCTTGAGCTTGCGTACCTCGAACAGTTCGGCAACCCTGGGCAAACCGCCGGTGATATCCTTTGTCTTGGTAGTCTCGCGCGGAATTTTGGCCACCACAGTACCAGCGGAGACTTCTGTGCCCTCATCCGCCGCAATGATCGAACCAACCGGCAGTGGGTAGCGGGCATCATGCTCCAGCCCTGGCAGCTTCATGGTTCGGCCCCGTTCGTCCTTAATCGAGATGCGCGGGGTGGTGTGCTTGGACACCACTGGATGAATGATCACCCTGGAAACCTTACCCGTCACCTGGTCAACCCGCTCCTGCATGGTGTCGCCCTCGACCACATCACCGTATTTGATTTTGCCGCCAACCTCAGCGACAATCGGGATGGAGAAGGCATCCCAATCTGCGATGACTGTGCCTGGTTCGACTTTTTCGCCGTCTATCACTTTGAGTTCTGCGCCATAAGGTACTGGGAAGCGTTCCCGATCCACGCCTTGCTCATCGACAATGACGACTTCTGCGTTGCGGTTCATGACCACATTGAACCCAGCCGCGTTGGTAACAAAATGGAGCTTGTGGTATTTGGCAACACCGCTGCGCTGGCTGCGTACTTCGGCCTGCTCTACTGACCGACTGGCCGTACCGCCGATGTGGAAGGTGCGCATGGTCAGCTGCGTGCCTGGCTCACCGATGGATTGGGCAGCAATAATGCCGACCGCCTCGCCAATATTGACCATGTGGCCCCGGCCAAGATCGCGACCATAGCACATAGCGCAGACACCTCGTCGAGACTCACAGGTCAGGACGGAACGGATCTTTACCCGGTCAATGCCTGCGGCCTCAATGGCCTCTACCTTGTCTTCGGTGATTTCCTCATCCATCCCCACCAGCAACTCGCCGCTGTGCGGATCCACCACATCATCACTGGCCACCCGACCGAGAATGCGCTCACCGATACGAACGATCACCTCGCCACCATCCAAGAGTGGTTCGGCCAAAGTATAGCGCATGGTACCGCAGTCCTTCTCGACAATCGTGGAATCTTGGGCTACATCCACCAAACGACGGGTCAGATAGCCGGAGTTAGCGGTCTTCAGGGCGGTATCAGCCAAACCTTTGCGGGCACCGTGGGTGGAAATGAAGTACTCCAGCACGGACAGCCCTTCACGGAAGTTGGCCTTGATCGGGGTTTCGATAATCGCGCCCGACGGCTTGGCCATCAGGCCGCGCATACCGGCCAATTGGCGGATCTGATCTTTTGAACCACGGGCACCAGAGTCGGCCATGATATAGACCGAGTTAAAACTCTTCACCTCTTTCACGCCACCCTTGCCGTCGGGAACATAGTCCACCGCCATCTCGGACATCATCTCCTGGGTGATTTTGTCCGTGGCCTTGGACCAAATATCAACGATCTTGTTGTACTTCTCACCGTCGGTAATCAGACCGTCAGAGTACTGCTCGTCAACCTCAGTGGCCTTGCGCTCTGACTCGGCAATAAATTTTTCCTTATTGACCGGAATCTTCATATCGTTGATGCAGATCGAGATGCCTGCTCGCGTGGCCTGCTCGTAGCCCAAGTCCTTAATCCGATCCGCAAGGATGACTGTATCCTTGGTACCTGCGTGCCGATAGGTGTAGTCAATCAGGAAGCTCAGTTCTTTCTTCGACAACTCCTTATTGACTACGGCAAAAGGCAGTTTTTCCGGCAGCAACTCGCCAACCAGAATCCTGCCGACCGTGGTATCGACCAGTTCGCCCTTGATCCGCACCTTAACCCTGGCTTGGAGATGGGCGGCACCGTGATCATAGGCCATGCGGGCTTCTGCTGGGCAGCTGAAAATCAAACCAGTGCCTTTTGCTCCGTGCCGCTCGCGGGTCATGTAGTACAGACCGAGAACGATGTCCTGGCTGGGGATGATGACCGGGTTGCCACTGGCTGGCGAGAGGATGTTATTGGTGGACATCATCAGCACGCGGGCCTCAACCTGGGCCTCGACCGAGAGCGGCAGATGCACAGCCATCTGGTCGCCGTCAAAGTCCGCGTTAAAAGCAGCGCAGACCAGCGGATGCAGCTGAATAGCCTTGCCCTCGATCAGCACCACCTCGAAGGCCTGCATACCTAAGCGGTGCAACGTGGGTGCGCGGTTGAGAATCACCGGGTATTCGCTGACAATCTCGTCCAGCACGTCCCAAACCTCTTTTGCCCCCTTCTCCACCATCTTGCGCGCGCTTTTGATGGTGGTTACATAGCCCATCGACTCGAGCCGGTTGTAAATAAAAGGCTTGAACAGCTCCTGGGCCATCTTTTTTGGCAAGCCGCACTGGTGCAGACGCAGATGCGGGCCAACGACAATGACCGAACGCCCGGAATAATCCACGCGCTTACCCAGCAGGTTCTGGCGGAAACGGCCTTGCTTGCCCTTGAGCATGTCGGAAAGCGATTTGAGCGGCCTTTTATTCGGCCCAGTAATCGTCCGACCCCGCCGACCATTGTCGAACAGGACATCTACGGCCTCTTGCAGCATCCGCTTTTCGTTGCGGATGATGATGTCTGGCGCGTCAAGTTCGAGTAGCCGCTTAAGGCGGTTGTTGCGGTTGATTACCCGGCGATAGAGATCGTTCAGATCAGAGGTGGCAAAGCGACCACCTTCCAGGGGTACGAGTGGTCGCAGATCTGGCGGCAATACAGGGATCACCTCGAGAATCATCCACTCAGGCCGATTGCCCGAATCACGGAAGGCCTCGGCAACATTCAACCGTTTGCCGAGCTTGGCTCGCCGGGTGAGAGAGGCCGTCTCCTTCATCTCTTTGCGCAGCTGGGCAGACAGCTCCACCAATTCCAGCTGTTTGAGCATGTCTTGGATTGCCTCTGCGCCAATGCCGACCTCAAACTCGCCTGGATACAGCTCCAAGTTCTCGCGGTACTGCTCCTCGTTGAGCAGCATCCCCTTGGGCAGGACTTCCAGATTGGAACTGAGCACCACGTAGGATTCAAAATAGAGAATCCGCTCCAGCTCCTTCAGGGTCATGTCCAGGATCGCGCCGATCTTGCTGGGCAGCGATTTGAGGAACCAGATATGGGCAACTGGCGCGGCCAACTTGATGTGACCAAGCCGCTCACGCCGTACTTTGGACTGAATAACCTCAACCCCGCATTTCTCGCAGATCACGCCTCGGTGCTTCATGCGCTTATACTTGCCGCAATTGCACTCATAGTCCTTAACCGGGCCGAAAATCTTGGCGCAGAACAGGCCGTCGCGCTCCGGCTTAAAGGTGCGGTAGTTGATGGTCTCCGGCTTCTTCACCTCACCGTGTGACCATTCGAGGATTTTGGCTGGCGAGGCAAGGGAAATCTTCACCTTGTCGAACACAAGCGGCCCTTTCGGCTTGTCAAAAAAGCTGAACAGTTCTTCCACGAAGTGTACCCCCTCTTGTGTTTATCTCTCTGCTTCTGCGTCAGCGATGGCGGGCTGTGCCAGAAGCCTAGTCAATAATAGTAAGCAGCCCAACTCCACAGGCAGATTGCGGAGCTGGTTTTTCATCTGCAAAATGTGTTTTCGCTCGTTCCCGAACAGCTTTTGGATGTCCCCGGATAGCTCCAGGACGTTCAGAAGGAGCTTCTGGATGTTCAAAATCTCTTCAGGAACGTCCATGAACAGCTTTGGGACGTTCCGAATCTCTTTCTGTACCTTCCTGAAGAGAATCTGGATGTTCATTACCTCTTCAGGAATGTCCACGAGCAGCTTGAGTACGTCCAAAAGCAGCTCCGGGATGTTCAAAATCTCTTCCCGTACCTTCCTGGAGAGTTTTTGGATGTCCGTTATCTCTTCGGGAACGTCCAAAACCAGCTGGCGAAGGTTCCAGAACAGCTTTGGAACCTCCACCAACGGTTGCCGCAGGTCCCGGTCTTAGTCTTCGTCGTTCACCAGCAGCTCAACATCAAGGCACAAGCCTTTCAGCTCCTTGACCAACACGTGGAAGGATTCTGGCAGGCCCGCATCCAGGAAGTTGTTGCCCTTAACGATCTTCTCATACATCGAAGTACGGCCTTCAACATCGTCGGACTTGACCGTGAGGAACTCCTTCAAGGTGTAGGCTGCGCCGTAGGACTCCATGGCCCAGACTTCCATCTCGCCAAGGCGTTGGCCACCAAATTGGGCCTTGCCGCCAAGCGGTTGTTGCGTCACTAAAGAGTAGGGGCCTGTGGAGCGAGCGTGTATTTTGTTGTCAACCAAGTGGTGCAGCTTGAGCATATACATCACGCCGACTGTTACCTGGTTGGCAAACTGGTCGCCAGTGAGTCCGTCGTACAAGGTGGACTGGCCAACTTCATCGACTCCGCCCTCAGTGAGCATATTTCTGATCTCAGCCTCAGTTGCGCCGTCAAAAACCGGGCTGGCAACGTGGAGACCGCGCCCGCATTTGCGCATTTTGTCCAACAGCTGCTCGTCAGACAGGCCCTCAGTGATCGCCTTGTACTCTGTCTCGGAATAAATGGTTTGCAGCCGTTTTTTGACCTGCTCCAGTTCCTGAGCCACGGCCAGCTTCTGAATCTGCTCGCCCAGCCGTTTGGCGGCAAAGCCGAGATGACATTCCAAAACCTGGCCAACATTCATGCGCGAGGGCACGCCAAGGGGATTAAGGACGACATCAACGCTGGTACCGTCGGCAAAGTAGGGCATATCCTCTTCTGGCAGCAAGCGCGAGACCACGCCCTTGTTGCCGTGGCGGCCTGCCATCTTGTCACCGACCGCCAATCTACGTTTAGTGGCCACGTAAATCTTCACCATCTTGACCACGCCGGGTGGTAAGTCGTCGCCCTTCTCCATCCGGGCCACGATACCCTCGTAACGGCTCCGCACTTCCTGGGCCTGGCGGGAGTAATTGCTGAACACCGTCTCCAGATCGCCCTCATATTTGGCCCGTTCCGAGAAATCCAAACCCCGCAGCTGATCAAACTCAATTTGGGCAATGACCTCAGCGGTCAGTTTCTTGCCCAGCGACAGGAGCACGTTGCCGTCTTTATCCCGAATGTCGCGCTTGGCTGTCCGATCCGTGAGCAAATCGCACAGCGTCTTGCGGACCCCGTTTTTCAGGCTGCGCAGCTCATCTTCCATGTCCCGGTTCAAGCGGCGGATGTCCTCATCCTCAATCAGCAGGCTGCGTTCATCCTTGTCCACGCCTTTGCGGGAGAAGACTTTGGCATCAATCACCACGCCCTCAATGCCGGGCGGCACCCGCAGGGAAGAATCTTTGACATCACCGGCTTTTTCGCCAAAGATAGCCCGCAGCAGCTTCTCCTCAGGCGACAACATGGTCTCGCCTTTTGGCGTGACCTTGCCAACCAGCATGTCGCCGGCCCGCACTTCCGCGCCGATGCGGATAATGCCGGACTCATCGAGATTGCGCAAAGCCTCGTCACCCACATTGGGAATATCGCGGGTGATCTCCTCCTTGCCCAGTTTGGTGTCACGGGCTACGGTCTCGAAGATCTCGATATGCACCGAAGTGAAGGTGTCTTCCTTGAGCAAACGCTCGTTGATCAGGATCGAATCCTCGAAATTGTAGCCCCGCCACGGCATGAAGGCAATGGTCACATTCTTGCCAAGGGCCAACTCACCCTGTTCCGTGGAAGGACCATCAGCCAGAACATCGCCTTTTTGCACCCGTTGGCCAGGCAAAGCCAGCGGCTTCTGGTTAAAGCAGGTGTTCTGGTTGGTCTTCTTGTATTTGGACAGATGATACACCGCAATTCCGGTCTCAAAACCGTCTGTGCCTGGCGCATCATAGCGCACAACCACCCGGTTAGCATCTGCCTCTTCGACTACACCTGACCCGGCAGCGAGCAAACAGGCTCCAGAGTCCAAAGCCAGATTGCGTTCCACCCCTGTGCCGACCAACGGGGCAGCTGGTTTGAGCAGAGGTACTGCCTGCCGCTGCATGTTCGATCCCATCAGGGCGCGGTTCGCGTCGTCGTTCTCCAAAAAGGGGATCAAAGAGGCGGCAACCGAGACCATCTGATTGGGGGCCACATCCATTGCTGTCACTTCATCCGCAGGCACGGTGACAACCTCGCCTTCTCGGCGCGCAATGAGATGTTCGCCGACAATAACGCCGTTGCTGCTCACCGACACATTGGCCGGAGCAACGATATAGCCCTGCTCTTGGAGCGCAGTGAAATTTTTTATCTCCTCACTGACCTGCCGGTCTTTTACCAGACGATACGGTGTCTCGATAAAGCCGTAGGGATTCACCTCAGCATAGGTGGCCAGAGAAACAATCAGGCCGATGTTCGGGCCTTCAGGGGTCTCAACTGGGCAGATGCGGCCATAATGGGTGGGATGTACGTCGCGCACCTCGAAACCTGCCCGCTCGCGGGTCAGACCACCTGGCCCAAGGGCCGACAGTCGCCGCTTGTGCGTCACTTCAGAGAGTGGGTTAGTCTGATCCATGAACTGCGAGAGCTGGGAGGTGGCGAAAAACTCTTTAATCGCTGAATTCACCGGCTTGGGGTTGATCAGATCATGCGGCATCAGGGTTTCAATTTCCTGAAGGCTCATCCGCTCGCGGATAGCCCGTTCCATCCGGGCTAGACCCATGCGGTACTGGCTCTCACACAACTCACCCACCGTGCGTACTCGCCGGTTGCCAAGATGATCGATGTCATCGCTCTCCTGTAGCTCGTCTTTAATTCGCACCAATTGCTTGACGCTGAGGAGAATATCGTCCTTGGTCAGGGTTTTCTGCTCAATTGGTGTGTCGAGTCCGAGCCGGGAGTTGATTTTGTAGCGGCCTACCTCAGAAAGGTCATACGCTGCTGAATCAAAAAAGAGCTTGTTGAAAAAGTCCTGGGCGATTTCCACAGTAGGCGGGCTAGAAGGCCGCAGACGGCGATAGATTTCCATCAGGGCCTGGGCGGTGTCGCGCACCTTGTCCAGGGCTAGGGTCTTGCGGAAGGCTTCAGAGACTGTGACGTTGTCAATAAAGAGCAACTCGAATTCTTTGATCCCGCACTCTTTGATGTTCTCGATCAGGGCCTCATTCAGGGTATCGTTGCAGTCAGCTAGTAGCTCGCCGGTTTCAGGATGCACCAAGGCTGCTGCCAGAAAACGATTCAGCAGGTCACTGGCAGAAACTTCCAAGGACTGGATTCCGGCCTTTTCCATCCGTTTAACCAGAGCTTTGGAAATTTTCCGGCCTTCTTTGCCGATGACACTGCCGTCAGTCGGATCAAGCAAATCAGCGGGTAAGCGTTGGCCAATAAAGGTGTCTGGCTGAAAGAGAAGAGAGAACTTGCCATCTTCCAACCGCACCTTATCGACCTTGTAAAACTCCCGCAGCAGCTGTTCATCAGTATAGCCCAAGGCCTTGAGCAAGGTCGTGACTAAGAGCTTGCGGCGACGGTCAATGCGGACATAGAGGATATCTTTGATGTCAAAGTCAAAATCTAGCCAAGAACCGCGCACGGGAATGATACGGGCCGAATAGAGCCGTTTGCTGGAGATGTGCGACTTGCCCCCGTCATGGGTGTAAAAGAGACCAGGCGAGCGCTGGAGCTGATTCACAATCACCCGCTCTGTGCCGTTGATAACAAAGACACCATCGTCGGTCATCAGGGGCAGAGAGCCGAGGAACACCTCTTGCTCTTTGATGTCGCGCACTGACTTGGTGCCAGTATCCTCATCAAGTGCAAAGGTGATCAGGCGCACGGTAATTTTGACCGGCACCTCAAAGGTCATGCCGCGCTCAATGCACTCCTGTACGGTATATTTGTGCTCGCCAAAGGAATAATGAACAAATTCAAGAGTACATAAACCGTTGAAATCTGATATAGGAAAAATGCTTTTAAATATGGCCTGCAGACCAATTTCTTCTCTTTGAGCCGGAGCAACGTTCATCTGCAGAAAGCGGTCATAAGAATGCCGCTGCATGGCGATGAGATGCGGCGGCTCTACAACTTTGCGTGTTTTGGCAAACCCTTTGCGTATTCTCGTCATGATCCCCTCTTGATGCAGTCCGCAGAACAATCAGCTCTGCCTGATCCGCTCTGGCCGTTGGTGGAAACTGAAGTGCAGCTCTCTGTCCTGCCTGCAAAAAAACGCAGTAACGCCACGAGGGTTTGTCCCCCATAGCGTTACCTGGATGTTCTGTGCATCTTCCCTGGTGAGAGCTGATGACCAGGGGGATACCTGCGTGAGCAGAAACCTACTTGATCTGCACGGCACCGCCGACGGCTTCGATCTTCTTCTTGATATCCTCGGCCTCAGCCTTGGATACGCCCTGTTTGATCGGTGCTGGGGTTCCCTCAACCAGATCCTTGGCTTCTTTCAAACCCAACGAGGTGATGGCACGCACTTCTTTGATCACTTTGATCTTCTCACTGCCGCCAGAGGTCAGAATAACATCAAACTCGGTCTGTTCCTCTGCTGCGGCTGCGGCAGGAGCGGCTCCGACAGCGGCGACAGCCACTGGTGCAGCGGCACTTACGCCGAATTTTTCTTCCAGAGCTTTGACAAGTTCAGCGACCTCCAAAAGGGTCATCTTTGAGACAAGCTCAACTACCTGTTGAATAGCTTCAGACATCTTGCGTTCCTCCTGATGAGATATAAAATCGTAGGGTTAGTTTTCCTGCTGTTCCTTCTGCTCTTTGATGGCCTGGAGTGCATAAACCAAGTTGCTTGGCGCAGCGTTGAACGTGCGGACCAGTTTGGTCGGCACAGCTGCCAGCACACCACAGAGCTGACCCAAGAGCTGCTCCTTAGAGGGCAACTTGGAGAGCGCGATCATCTGCTCTGCGCTCATCCGCTGGCCTTCAAACATGGCCGAACGGATTTTCAGCTTCTCAAAATTCTTGGTGAACTCAGCCAGAGCCTTAGCCGGGCCAACCGGTTCCTCAAAACCAAAAGCCACAACTGTAGTGCCACTGAAATCCTGCTGGAGACCTTCATACGCCGTGTCTTTGGCAGCGATCTTGAGCAGGGTATTCTTGGCGACCTGGAGCTGGGCATTCTGCTGGCGCAGGCTGATACGCAGCTTCTCTAGCTCCGTGACTTTCAAGCCTTGGTAGTCGGCCACGGCGGCAAATTTGGCTCTACTAAAGGTCTGTTGTAACTCACCGACCTTTTGAACCTTGCTTTCGCGATTCAACGGGCACACCTCCTTCTTGAAAAAAAGACACAGGACTGTCGCAGAACAACAGGAACGAAAAACATAGACATGCAGGTGTTCAACCGCCCTTGGCGGGAGGAGAGGAACATCGGCTGGTCTCGGCGGGCAGCCTTGCGGCTATTAAACTACAGTGTGCCTGCTGTCTTTGACCTTCCCAAGTTTATGAAAAAGGCATCTTTCAGAAGATGCCCGGCCTGTCAGCTTTTGACCAGCGAGCGGGTCTGGACAGGATCAATCTTCACGCCCGGTCCCATAGTGGTGGACAGGGATATTGCTCGCAGATAAATGCCCTTACTGGTGGAAGGCTTGAGCTGGATCAACTTGTCAATAAAGGCGACAATATTCTCATAAAGCTTATCCGCGCTGAACGACCGTTTGCCGACCACAGCATGAATGACACCAGCCTTGTCCGCCTTGAAATCGACCTTGCCCTTTTTGGTTTCGTTGACAGCACGGGCCACATCAAAGGTGACAGTCCCGAGCTTGGCATTGGGCATCAGGTTGCGCGGGCCAAGGATACGACCTATTTTACCTACCTCGCCCATCATGTCCGGGGTAGCGATGGTCTTGTCGAAATCCAGCCAACCGCCTTGAATTTTTTTCACCATCTCATCGGAACCAGCATAATCTGCCCCGGCGGCTAGTGCCTCAGCCTCTTTTTCGCCTTTCGCAAAGACCAGCACCCGTACCTCTTTGCCAATGCCATGCGGCAACACGACCGAAGAACGCACCATCTGGTCGGCGTGACGGGGGTCAATGCCCAGCCGGACAGCGATATCAATCGCCTCATCAAATTTAGCACAACCACTGTTGGTCACGAGATCAACCGCCTCACGCAGTTCATGCTGTTTGTTCCGGTCAATGGCTTCTGCTACCTTCCGGTACTGCTTTCCATGTTTAGGCATGATTCAGACCTTGCTCAGTTCTCCCTCATCCTGCGGTCACGAGGACAGGTGCAAACGAATTATTGATGACTAGGACAGTACCGTGATGCCGCAGCTTCGGGCTGTTCCCTTGATGATTTTAACTGCCTGTTCGACATCGTACGCGTTCAGGTCAGGCATCTTTCTTTCCGCGATCTCTCTGATTTTCTCGTTAGAGAGTTCAGCTACGCGGTCTTTCTTGGGATTACTGGATCCTTTCTGTAACCCTGCTGCCTTGAGCAGCAACACTGATGCTGGTGGAGTCTTGGTTACAAAGGTGAAGGAGCGGTCGCTAAAAACCGTAATGACAACCGGGATGATCATGTCACCTTCTGACTGCGTCCGGGCGTTGAACTCCTTGCAGAAGCCCATGATGTTCACGCCCTGCTGACCAAGAGCTGGCCCGATGGGCGGCGAAGGATTCGCCTTACCTGCAGGTATCTGTAGTTTGATGTATGCTTGTACTTTTTTCATGATTCATTCCCCCGAGGGCGGAATCTAATTGTTGCTCACCTGCATGTATTCCAGCTCAACAGGTGTTGAACGTCCGAAGATGGACACCATGACACGAACCCGTCCCTTGTCCGGGAAAACTTCATCCACTGTACCTTCAAAATTAGCAAAAGGCCCTTCTGTAACCCGTACCACGTCGCCGACTTCGAAGATAACTTTCGGTATGGGTTTTTCCGAACCCTGCTCAATGCGCTGGATGATCTTAGCGGCCTCCTGATCGGTGAGGGCAGGAATCAGCTTATAAATATCCTGACCAGCAAGAGCCTGGCTGGAGTTGATGCCGACAAAACCGGTGACACGGTTGGTCTCGACCACCGTGTGCCAGGTATGTTCGTTCATCTCCATGTTCACCAGAATGTAGCCAGGGAAAAACTTGCGGGAAGAAGTCTTCCGCTCACCCTTGACCATCTCGACCACCTGCTCGGTTGGCACCAGGATGTCGCCGAACTGCTCCTGTTGCCCGGCTTGGCGGATACTCTCCTCCAGGGTGGCCTTAACCTTTGCTTCAAACCCGGTGTGGGTGTGAACTATGTACCATCGTTTGGCCATGATGTGAACCTATTGCAGCACCAGGCCAACCAGTTTGCCCAGAATAAAGTCCACAGTGCCAAGATACATTGAAAGAATGACAGTAAGCAGAATAACAAAGCCGGACAGCCCTAGAGTCATCTTGCGGTCGGGCCAGACGATTTTTTTGAATTCAGTAGCGACATCCTGAGAAAACTGCCGGATACCGGCAGGCGAATAAGGAGATAGTGGAACTGAACTTTCGTCCTGGCCACTGTTCTTCTTTTTTATATCTGTCATCGTCTCTCCGAAAGAACACCCGGCAAACTGAAGGAGATTGGCAGGCCAGGAGGGATTCGAACCCCCAGCCCTCGGATTTGGAGTCCGATGCTCTACCATTAGAGCTACTGACCTGCGCGTTTTCTCATGCATGCGGCCTGATTACTGTGAACGCCGCTTTATTTGGTTTCTTTGTGCGGTGTGTGCGCCTTGCAGAACGGACAGAATTTCTTCAGCTCTAGCTTGTGCGGAATAGTACGCTTATTTTTTGTGGTCGTGTAGTTCCGCTGCTTGCAGTCCTTGCAGGCGAGGGTGATGATATCTCTCATTGTTGCAGCCTTTGGGATTAAGACGGAGCAAAACTTGCCGCCGGGCAAAAAAAAACACACGGCGGCAGCTTGCATGATTTACTACTGACGCAGAGCCGGACGCAGCTCAGACTGAGCTACTCTTTCTTACTCAAGAATTTTGACGATGACCCCTGCGCCGACAGTACGACCACCCTCGCGGATCGCGAAACGGAGGCCCTCCTGCATGGCGATGGGCGTGATCAACTCGGCGGTGATATGCACGTTGTCGCCTGGCATGACCATCTC
>NZ_JBLWEO010000045.1:0-24298 GCF_048287395.1 Candidatus Electronema sp. PJ
CACCAGTTACCACCCTGGATATCCGGGTGCTGGAGTATGCTGCTCTGAAGGACATGCTGCGCAATACTTACAACTGTAGATTGGTGGATGTGTTGGTGGTAACGTGAGGGGAGGGGTAAGGGCAGGCTCAGAGGCCTGCCCTGACGATACAGCGAAGAGCACGGCGAGCTAAAAACTCCCCAGATCCAGTACGTCGAACATGGTGTATAAGCCGTTGGGACGGCCTGCCACCCACGCCGCAGCCAAGGCCGCGCCGCGTGCGAAGTTGTCGCGGCTGTGGGCACGGTGCGTGATCTCGATGCGCTCGCCTGCACCCGCGAAATAGACAGTGTGCTCGCCAACGATGTCCCCGGCTCGCACGGTCTGGATGCCGATTTCCTTGTCCGTGCGCTCGCCAATCATGCCGTGGCGCTCGTACACGCCCACTTCGGCTAGATTACGGCCCAGGCCTGCGGCGGCCATCTCACCCAGCCGCAGCGCGGTGCCAGACGGTGCGTCCTTCTTCATCCGGTGGTGCGCTTCCACGATCTCCACATCATAGGCATCGCCCAGCACGGCGGCAGTTTTCTCCACCAGCTTGAACAGCACGTTTACCCCCACGGCCATGTTGGGCGACTGCACGCAGGGGAAGTGCGCCCCGGCGGTCTCGCGCAGCACAGCGAGGTTGTCGGCAGTCAGGCCGGTGGTGCCGATTACCATTGCCCGGCCATGCTGGGCTGCCACCTTGATGAATTCCATCGTGGACTTGTGGAAGGTGAAATCAATGATCACGTCGCCTTGATCAATCACGGCCTCCAGGCCTGCTGCGATCTGTACGCCTGCCGGGCCGAAGCCTGCCACTTCCCCTGCATCTTTGCCCACAAAGGGGCTGTCTGCCTGCTCAAAAGCCGCGCTCAAGGTTAGGCCGGGATGCTGCCGTACCATGTCACAGATGCGGCGGCCCATGCGTCCGGCTGCGCCCGCTACAATTACTTTGGTCATAATTGGCTCTCTTGGGTTGATAATGAGTCTTTCTCAAAGACATTCTTGAGGTCAATGGTCACGTCTGCAAAGATGCTTATTTTTCCTTCAGGATATAGGATGGCCATACGTCCATTCTCTGAGCAGAACCCTTAATGGTTATTTTCTTCTACTCTGCAATGCTTCAAATCGTTTTGTTAGAGAAAATATATAAATAAGTATTGCTTCAGTGAAATCGAATATATCCCGTGCATCCTCTTTTGTGACAATGAAATCTATGTCGTGAGCAGCCTCATTGCCAACAAGACGAATTTGATGCGCCCAATTAAGAAGACGCGAATCAATGTGACCATCCTGATGAAGCCTGTCTAACCGCGCACTAAGATTCTTTCCATCAGCGTTGAGTATCTTGCAGACAGCCTCCAAGCATTTGCGTGACATTAGTACACAGGGCTCAAAAAGAGAAACATGAAACGAACGCGCTGCTTGGTCGTAGGCAGCTTTCACACTATCTGGCAACGCCTCTGGAAGCACCTTTGATTCGTTCGGATAGAGCACTGTTTCTTCTGTGACCGTCTCAAATTCACCTGGTATTCCATAAAGAGACTGTCGCACTAAAAAAGGCTGGTTGCATCGACGACACAAAAAAACATAGTAATAATCTCCGTGATACTCTGCATCAACCTCATCCATCGGGTTGATAGCATTACTGCGGAATCCGCCAGCTCCTTTGGCGATCACCTTCGCATCTACGAGAATATTGCATTGCGGACAGAAGACATCAAAACTCTCTTTCTCAGACATGTTATCGCCATTTTCAATGGCGATCCCTCGACCGCCCTCATGCAAATCAGCCCCACCTTCTTCATCTCAGTCGTCAGCTTGTTCAGCGAATCATCATGCCCGTCCTGAAGCGGCATCATAAACTTCCTTGTCTCTGCGGGGGCCGACGGCAAGAACAAAAACTGTAACCTGTACATCCTCGACTTGATACACCACACGATAATCGCCCACCCGGAGTTTGCGAAAAACGGCCAAGTTTCCGGCGAGCGGAACACCGAACTGCAAAGGAGCCTGTGTCAACTTGCTGTCTATTGCCCGCAGAATGCGTCGAGCTGCCGCTGTGCCGACCCGCTCCAGATCATCTTCAACATCTGGGTGGTATACGACCGTCCAGCTCATTTGCCGAACTTCTCCAGCATTTCTTGGTGAGCAAGCCCTTTTTCCGGCTTGAAGGTCTTTAGCCGGGCAAAGGCCAGGGCTGCAAGGCGCAGGTCTTCCAGCTCTTCATTTAGAGCTTCGTAAGCATCAAAGGACAGTAGGACAGCTTTTGGCGCATCATGTTGCAGAATGATCAGCCGTTCTGTTTCGCCGCTTTCGAGAGAATCCAGAGCGGCGGCTGTCTGTTGCGCCAGCGCGGTGGCTGAGAGATAATTTGCTGCCGGCATTGCTCGCTCCTCCTTCAAGGGGCGATGCTTGACCGCCCCCATACGAAATCAAATCAACCCCACCTTCTTCATCTCCGTCGTCAGCTTGTTCAGCGACGGCTCATCCATCTCGGTCATTGGCAGGCGCACTTCCGGCGAGGCAATCTTGCCGATCAGATGCACAGCCTTTTTCGCCGGGGCCGGGCTGGGATAGCAGAACATCGTGCCCATGAGCGGGAAGAACTTGTAGTGAATCTCCTTGGCCTTGGCGAGGTCGCCGCGCAGGGCCGCTTCCATCAGCTCGGCCATCGCCTTCGGGGCCACATTCGAGGTCACGGAGATCACGCCGTTGCCGCCGATCAGCACTGTGGGCATAGAGGTGAAGTCATCGCCGGACAGGACAATGAAGTCCTTCGGGCAGATGCGGATGATCTCGGAAATCTGGTTCAGGCAGCCGCAGGCCTCCTTGATACCGATGACATTGGGCAGCTCGGCCAGCCGTGCAACCGTAGCCGGGGCCATGTTGGTGACGGTGCGGCCCGGCACATTGTAGAGCACCACCGGAATATCCACTGCTTCGGTGATGGCCTTGAAATGCCGGTACAACCCTTCCTGGCTCGGCTTGTTGTAATAAGGCACCACGGATAACACTGCGTCTGCACCGCTCTCCTTGGCCGATTCGGTCAGCTCGATGGCCTCAAGAGTGTTGTTGGCCCCGGTTCCGGCAATGACCGGCACCCGGCCTGCCACGGTCTTGACGGTCAGCTCGATCACCCGCTTGTGCTCGGCAAAGCTGAGGGTGGCTGATTCGCCGGTGGTGCCGCAGGGCACGAGGCCATGAATGCCGCTTTCAATCTGAAAATTGATCAGGCTAACGAGGCTTTCCTCATCAACCCTGCCGTCGCGCATCGGGGTGACAATCGCGGTGATCGCGCCCTGAATTCGTTGTGCTGCTGTCATCTCATTCTCCTTGAATTAAAGCAAGGCCTCGGCGGTCAGTTCGCCCTGATAGACCGCATGGGCAGGCCCTTTGAGGAAAACATTATAAACAATATCTGCGCTTCCGCTAGTCTTATGCTCTGGCAGGCTGAAGAAAATTGTTAGTCGGTCGTTACCGGAGGTAATGATCTCCACTGGCGAGGCCGCTTGGCCGAGCAAGGCAGCAATGATCGCGCTGGCAGCTGAACCCGTGCCGCAGGCGAGGGTTTCGTCCTCCACGCCGCGTTCATAGGTGTTTATTGCGAAGCCTTGGGTCTAATACCCCTTCGCTTGCGACGTTATCTTTTAAAAAACACTTGTTATCAATACCCCGCCCCAAGGGGCAGGGTAATTTATTCGACAAGAAAAAAACAGCTAACTTGTAGATGTTTTTTTTATAACGCAAAAGTTATTCATTCCAAATTGGAAGTGTTTGTGCTTTACGATTTCAAATCCATAAATATTAGACACAAGCTGTTCCAGTTCATAGAGATCATAATATTTCTTATGATCTTCAATCTCATTTTTATTAACAACACCTACTTTAAAAGCAAGGAATTCTAAGACTGGCTTTGCCAATTTACCCGGCACCGTCAAAATAAATTTTCCTTCAGGTTTTAAAACTCGATACACCTCAGAAATAATCTGTCGTGGTTTATCTATATGCTCAAGGACAGCTAACATTGTTACAGCATTAAATGCGCATTCCTTAAAAGGGAGAGTTTCATCCAATGTCATTTTCTTAGTTGATATCTTCTTGTAAGATACCTCATGAACTTTGAAGTCAATCCCTATTCCATACTCAATATATGGTTCTACAAAAGATAGGAACCTGTGGTTAAAACCACATCCAATATCCAGTAGACAGCAATTTTGGATACTTTTCACCTCGTCAACAACTCTCCCTATACGCATCCTTCTCAGAATAGGCTCAAGAAATGGCTCTTTCATTTTAAAAATCATTTTCTTGATATATACTCGAAAGTTGTGAGCTTGTGTTGCGGATAACCTGAAAAAGTATTTTTGCTTGATAAATAAATAAAATAATACTTGTATAGTATATAGGAATTAGAAATCTATCCCCTTGCCAAAAGGTGACTCCTGTTGATAAATAAGTAAAGTATATACAAAAAAATAATAACGAAGTAAACATAATGTAATTATCTATAATGTATCTTTTATTTAAAATGAAAATTGAGAATATTATAGTAAAAAACAAAACAGAAAAGATATTTATTGTCAAGATAAACCTGCTTTGTAATAACGTTACATTTTTAAAAAAAATATTCATTTCTTTATTTTCTGAAATAAAAATTGACGATGGTTGTGTTGAATTTTCTACAACCAGATCTTTAAATTGTCTAAAAGTTTCAACAGGATAACCTGTTAAGTTATCAAGAAAAACCTTTTTTATATTTTCTGATGCTTTTTTATAACCATCTCTCGCGATCATTTCTGCTATATATCTACGTCTTGCGTCTCGAATCGTATGTATGTATTGATATTTATAACTATCTCCCTCAAGGTTTCTCTTGTACAATTCAAGCCCAGATAAAAAGTAGTCATTTATAGCAAATGTATCAATAAAAGATATCTTGTAAGTATTAAAATGTTTTTTCATTATATATGATTGCGCCGATATCGGGATAACTGTCATTGCAATAGAAAGTACATAAATAAATCTCATATCTTTTAAATTAAAAGCAACAATCATTATCGTTGATAATATATATATATATAGAAATGACGGCCTCACTACAGAACAAAAAGATAAAGATAAAAGGTAGAAAGAAATATAAATATAAGATTTTTTACATGAAAATACAAATAACATAAGCAAAGAAAAAGTAATAAAAAACGAAGTTATGGTTTCTGTGAGCACGTGCAAAGAAATTCCAATATTTGAAACGATACTTATACTTATTAATGCTATAAAAAAAGCCAATAATTTTGACTTACTAATCTTGAGGCTACAAAAATATACAATAAAAATTTGAATTTGCCATAAAATTAATTGAAATATAATTATAGCTAAAGGATGTATCGACTCTAAAATTGCAACAACAAGAGGGTAAAAAAAAGGTCTTATTGCAATACTGTCTTTTGCATGAACAAATTCACATTTACCTACGAGCCAATTTCCAACATCAAGATATGTTTTACTGTCTGGTGTGATGTATCTCGACATCTCCCATTTATTTAATGGTTTAGACATGGAATTAATATAATAAAAAAAACAAACAGAAATAATTAGCAAGGCAATATAGACAGCAGTATTTTTTAAAAAATTCATGCTTTCCTCTAGAGATTTTATCTCAGCATCATTTTGTTCAGCGAAGGCTCATACATCTTGATCCGCAGACAGACGGCCTTTAGGTGACTTTGATATTGTCGATCAGAGTACGGCTTTAAAGCAAGGCCTCGGCGGTCAGCTCGCCCTGATAGACCGCATGGGCAGGCCCTTTGAGGAAAACATTATAAACAATATCTGCGCTTCCGCTAGTCTTATGCTCTGGCAGGCTGAAGAAAATCGTCAGGCGGTCGTTGCCGGAGGTGATGATCTCCACCGGCAAAGCAGCCTGCTGGCCGAGCAGAGCGGCAATGATCGCGCTGGCGGCGGAGCCGGTGCCGCAGGCCAGCGTTTCGTCCTCCACGCCGCGTTCATACGTCCGCACCTTGAAGGCATCCCCGCGCTTCTGGACAAAATTGACATTGGTACCTGCGGGTTGAAAGGCTTCGTGATAGCGAATCGCCCTGCCAAGGCCACGCACATCGGTTTCTTCGATATTGTCTACAAAGAACACCGCATGAGGCACGCCAGTATTGAGACTATGCAGGGTGAACGGCACATTATTGATCATTATCGTCTGCTGTAGGCGCAAGTCATGCGGTTCGGTCATCTTTACCGCCACTTCTTGGTCGGAAACCTCGGCTTCAATCAGCCCAGCCAAGGTCTCAAAGCACATTTTGGCCGGAGCAATCCCCTGCATAAAGGCAAAGCGGGCCGCGCAACGCGCTCCATTGCCGCACATCTCGGCCACAGAGCCGTCGGCATTGAAAAAACGCCAGCGGAAATCCGCCTGCTCGGAGTTCTCGATGAGAATCAGGCCATCTGCACCGACGGAAAACTTGCGGCGACAGACAGCAGCGGCAAAGGCGGACATGGCTTCAGGAACAATCAGCGGCTGGCGGTGATCAATGAGGATAAAATCATTGCCGGTGCCGCTCATTTTGACAAAGGGGATGGGGAAATGAGGTGTGTTCATGAATATTCTTCAGTTCGCAAAGAAGCGGTATTTGATGATGCAGTACAAGGCGCGGAAACCATCCTTCACGCCGATTTTTTTGCCTTCTGCATAGGTGCGTCCGCTGTAGGAAATGCCGACCTCGTACACCCGCCAGCCGCTGCGAGAGATTTTCGCAGTGATCTCCGGTTCAAAGCCGAACCGGTTCTCTTTTATGGCAATATTCTTAATAACTTCCCGACGGAAGACCTTGTAACAGGTTTCCATGTCGGTCAAATTCAGATTGGTGAACATGTTCGAGAGTAGGGTCAGAAAACGGTTGCCGATCATGTGCCAGAAATACAGCACACGATGCGCCTCTGAGCCGACAAAGCGCGATCCATAAACCACGTCCGCCTTACCGTCCAAGATCGGCTGAAGCAGCTTGGGGTATTCCGCTGGGTTGTATTCCAAATCTGCGTCCTGAATCAGAATGATGTCGCCAGTTGCCGCCGCAAAGCCAGAACGCAGTGCCGCTCCTTTACCTTGGTTCTTCTCATGAAAAACTCTAATAATGTTGTCTCCCAATAGCTGCTCCATAACCTGCCGTGTGCCGTCTTTTGAGGCATCATCAATCAGAACAATTTCCTTGGTAAGCGGCAACGTTACGGACTGCACGGCCTCAATAACATCCTGAAGCGTCTTTTCCTCGTTGTAGGCGGGGATGACAATGGAGAGTTTAAGGAAAGTTCCGTTTAT
The DNA here is from genome assembly GCF_048287395.1 of Candidatus Electronema sp. PJ. Classification (NCBI taxonomy): domain Bacteria; kingdom Pseudomonadati; phylum Thermodesulfobacteriota; class Desulfobulbia; order Desulfobulbales; family Desulfobulbaceae; genus Candidatus Electronema; species Candidatus Electronema sp. PJ. The sequence goes on from NZ_JBLWEO010000045.1 coordinate 7,349, forward strand.
CATCTTCATGACACATAAAATTGTTCATTCCGACATCTGGTCGGTCAAGATGTTCTAAAACTGCGAGCATTATCGCAATCTCAAATGAGCTATCTCAGATCTTAGCGAAGATCGAACGCTAACCTCCTCGAATCTTTTGCTTAACTACCAGTTAATGTTCCTCTCTTGCTCGTTTATAAAGGAGTTTTGCCGACTTGCAAAGGAGTTCTACTCGGCCAGAAAGGAGTGTGGCCGACTAGGAAAGCAGTTTGGCCAAGCCGAACTCCTTTCTGGCCGAGTAGAACTCCTTTGCAAGTCGGCAGCATTCCTTGCTTACCGAGCCGCATTCCTTGCGCAACGACTAAGAAACGAATGTCAACTGCGGCGGCTCCAGTTCTTCGGCCAAACGTACCGCTGCTACCGTTTTCCTAACATCGTGAACCCGCAGGATATCCGCTCCTTGCCAGGTACACAAGGCAGAAACCACGGCAGAGGGGCAGTCGCGCTCCTCGATAGGCAGGCCGAGCAGTTTACCGAAAAAGGATTTGCGCGAATGGCCGATCAGGACGGGGAAGCCGAGCTGTTTTAATGCGCCGACATTGCGCAGAATGGCCAGATTATGCGCCAAGGTCTTGCCAAAACCGATGCCTGGGTCAATAATGATCCGTTCCCGCTTGATGCCCTCGGCTTCCAGCCAGGCAGTCCGCTCTTGAAAAAAGGCACAAATCTCCGCAATCACGTTGCGGTACTGCGGATTGAGCTGCATATTCCCTGGACTGCCCTGCATGTGCATGATGATTAACGGACCGTCATAACTGCGGGCCACTTGAATCATCTCTGGGTCATGGCGGAGGGCGGAAATGTCGTTGATGATGGTCGCGCCCACAGCCAGAGCGGCCCGGGCCACGGCTGCCTTGGTCGTATCAATGGAGATCGGCAAGCTAGCGGCAAGAGAGTGGATGGTTTGGATGACTGGGATGACCCGCCGCAGTTCTTCCTCTTCAGAAACCGGTTGGGCAAAGGGTCGGGTCGATTCACCGCCCACATCAATGATGTCGGCCCCATCATCAAGCAGCCGTTCGATCTGCTGGAGAAGAGTCTGCTCATCAAAAAAGCTGCCGCCGTCGGAAAAGGAATCAGGGGTAACGTTCAGGATCCCCATGATCTGCGTTTTCTTCATCTTCGCTGCCAACAAGAAAGGCGCAGAATGAACCTGCGCCTGCCTTGCCCATAGTTGTTGGAGAAAGCCTTCTTAGGTTGTCGTTGTTTCAGCCTGCTTTGCCTCTGGTTTTCTCAGTTCAGCGACAACCCGGTCAATGTCTTCCAAGGTGATGGTCTCTTTTTCCAGCAACTCATTGGCTATCGCTTTGAGGATATCAATGTTGTCCTTCAGTAATTTCTCGGTTTCAGCGGCGGACTTCAGGATAATCTGCTTGACCACTTCGTCAATCCGGCGCGCGGTGTCCTCGCTGTAATCGCGGTGCTGGGCAATCTCCCGGCCCAGGAAAATCTGCTCCTCTTTCTTGCCGTAAGCCAGCGGCCCCAGCTCTTCGCTCATGCCCCACTCGCAAACCATTTTACGGGCGAGATCGCTAGCGCGTTCAATGTCATTGCCCGCGCCAGTGGTGATCTCGTCAAAGATGATCCTTTCCGCCACCCAGCCGCCGTAGAGGATCGCAATCCTACTCAGCAGATATTTTTTGGAATAGGTATGCTTTTCATCAATGGGCAGCTGCACGGTCAGGCCCAGTGCCCGGCCTCGCGGAATGATCGTTACTTTGTGAAGCGGATCAGTACCAGGCAACAGGCGGGCCACTACCGCGTGACCTGCCTCATGATAGGCGGTGATCTCCTTTTCCTGATCAGAGATGATCATGGATTTGCGCTCCGCGCCCATCATCACCTTGTCCTTGGCCTTTTCCAGCATTTCCATGCTGATTTCTTCCGCACCTTGCCTGGCGGCGAGCAAGGCTGCCTCGTTGACCAGATTTTCCAAGTCTGCCCCGGAAAAGCCAGGCGTGCCGCGCGCGATGACCGCCATATCGACTGCGGTGGCCATCTTGGTTTTCTTGCCGTAGATGTCCAAGATCATCTGGCGGCCTTTGATATCAGGGATCGGCACCACCACTTGGCGGTCGAAACGGCCAGGCCGGAGCAAGGCTGGATCAAGGACATCGGGCCGGTTCGTGGCAGCGATAATGATTACGCCCTCGTTGGCGTTGAAGCCGTCCATTTCCACCAAGAGCTGGTTGAGGGTCTGCTCGCGCTCGTCATGGCCACCACCCAGACCTGCGCCGCGATGCCGCCCCACTGCATCGATTTCGTCAATAAAGATGATGCAGGGCGCATTTTTCATGCCTTGATTGAACAAATCTCGCACTCGCGACGCACCAACCCCGACAAACATCTCGACAAAATCCGAGCCAGAGATAGTAAAGAAGGGCACCCCGGCCTCGCCCGCGATGGCCTTGGCAAGCAGGGTCTTGCCGGTGCCAGGAGGGCCAGCTAAAAGCACGCCCTTGGGGATGCGACCGCCCAACTTCGTGAATTTCTCCGGGTCTTTCAGGAAATCAATAATCTCTTCCAGCTCGGCCTTGGCCTCATCAATGCCTGCCACGTCTTTGAAAGTGATCTTGACCTCGCCCTCTTCCTGCATCTTAGCTCGATTCCGGCCAAAGCCAAGCGCACCACCTTTGCCGCCACCCATCTGCATCTGGCGCATAAAGAAGACCCAGACTCCGATCAGCAGCAGCATCGGGAACCAAGAAATAAAGACAGACAGCCAAAGCGATTCCTTGTCCATCTCCTTGACTGCGATGTCCACGCCCCCCTTGCGCAGCATGGGGATCAGCTCCATGTCGGGCGGCATCATACTCATCACTGAGCGGCCATCTGTACTAGTGCCGAAAATTTTGTCCCCTTTGATCAGAACCTTGCTGATTGCGCCGTTCTCAACACTGGCCATAAACTGACTGTAGCTGATCTCGTCGGTTCTTGGCTTGTCCATTGACTGGGTGCTGAATAGCTTGACTAGCACGATCGCTGTTAAAGCGATTACCAGCCACATGCTCAGATTTTTATAGAAATTATTCATTCATCTGCAAGGGAAATATGAATTGAGGACATCGTTCCGGCACCATTGCCTTGGGTTCACAGTATGACCTGCCTGTCGGTCAGTCAATGGCGGAAGAGAATTCCTGCACGGTTTTCACCCCGATCTCCTGTTCAGCTAGGGCAGAGATGGCTTGGGCCATCGACACTGCGCCGCTAACTGTGGTGGTGTAGGGGATATGGTAATTCAAGGCTGCCCGGCGGATGAAGTAGGAATCTTCCGTGGTTCTGCTGCCGGACGAAGTATTGACAATCCACTGTACCTGACCATCCTTGAGTTTGTCAAGAATATGGGGCCTGCCTTGGGAAATCTTGTTGACCAGCTCGCAAGGCACTCCGTGTGCGGCTAATTTGTCCGCCGTACCTTGGGTGGCAAGAATGCTGAAGCCCATCCTGAGCAGCTCCTTGGCCACAGGCACCATGCCGTCTTTATCTGAATGGCGGACGCTGATGAAAACGCAGCCGCTTTTTGGCACTTTCTGGCCGGCGGCCTGCTGCGACTTGGCCAAGGCAAGGCCGAGGTTGTCGTCTATACCCATGACCTCGCCGGTGGATTTCATCTCCGGGCCAAGCAGGGTGTCAACATTCTCGAAGCGGTCAAAGGGGAAGACCGCCTCTTTCACCGCCCAGTGTTTGATGGACACTTCCTTGGTGAAGCCGAGCTGCTCCAAGCTCAGGCCGAGCATGACTTTGGCCGCAATCCGCGCCAGCGGCACGCCGGTGGCCTTGGAGACGAAGGGCACAGTGCGCGAGGCGCGGGGATTGACCTCCAGCACATAGAGCGTTTCGTCCTTCACCGCGTACTGCACGTTCATCAGGCCGATCACGCCCAGCTCGGCGGACATGGCCTTGGTCGCCCGGCTGATTTCGGCGATCATGCTTGGAGACAGGGTGTGTGGCGGCAAGACGCAGGCCGAGTCGCCGGAATGAATGCCCGCCTCCTCGATATGCTCCATGATCCCGCCGAGCACGGTCATTTTTCCGTCCGAAACTGCGTCCACATCCACCTCAATCGCGTCTTTCAGAAAGCGGTCGAGGAGCACCGGATGCTCGCTGGCAACGATGGACGGCAGGGCCATGAACTCTCGGATGCCCTGCTCATTATAGACAATGCGCATGTTGCGCCCGCCGAGCACATAGGAAGGCCGCATGACCACCGGAAAACCGATCTGCTCCACGGCCTTCAGGGCCTCGGCCAGATTGTGGGCGATGGCGTTCTCCGGCTGCTTGAGGCCGAGCTTTTGCAGCATCTGCTGGAAGCGCTCGCGGTCTTCGGCCCGGTCAATGGCATCAGGCGAGGTGCCGACAATAGGCACTCCGGCCTTGGCTAAGGGCACGGCCAAGTTGAGCGGGGTTTGGCCGCCGAACTGGACAATCACGCCGTCCGGCTTCTCGCGCTCAATGATGCTGAGAACATCCTCCTTGGTCAGCGGCTCGAAATAGAGGCGGTCGGAGGTGTCGTAGTCAGTGGAGACGGTCTCTGGGTTGGAGTTGACCATGATGGATTCCACCCCGATTTCCTCCAGAGCAAAGGCGGCATGAACGCAGCAGTAGTCGAACTCAATGCCTTGGCCGATGCGGTTGGGGCCGCCGCCAAGGATCATGATCTTCTTGCGCTCGGACGGCTCAGACTCGTTCTCCTGATCGTAGCAGGAGTAGTAGTACGGGGTGTAGGACTCGAACTCGGCGGCGCAGGTGTCCACCAGCTTGTACACCGGCAGGATGCCGAGCCGTTTGCGCAGCGCGTGGATATCATCCTCTGTTGAGCCGGTGAGATGCGCTAACTGCGCGTCAGAGAAGCCGTACTGCTTGACCGTGAAGAGAAAGTCCGCATCATCCAGACCGGCCAAGCCGCAAGCCTTGATTCGCAGGCCCATGTCCACAATCTGGCGCATGTTGGTGAGGAACCATGGATCAATCTGGCTGAGTTCGTGAATCCGCTCAATGCTCATGCCCCGGCGCAGGGCCTCGAAGAGGTAGAGAATCCGTTTCGAGTTGGGTTTGCTCAGGCCGAGATTGACATCGTCCTGATGCAGGCCGCTGAAATCGTTCTTGCTGTCAAAGCCGAAGCCGCTCCAGCCAATTTCCAGCGAGCGCAGCCCCTTCTGAAAGGCTTCTTTGAAGGTGCGGCCCATCGCCATCGTTTCGCCCACTGACTTCATGGCTGTGGTAAGGAAATCATCCGCCTCTGGGAACTTCTCGAAGGTCCAGCGAGGAATCTTTACGACGCAGTAATCAAGGGTCGGCTCAAAGGCGGCGCAGGTCTCTTTGGTGATGTCGTTTTGCAGCTCGTCCAGCGTGTAGCCCACGGCCAGTTTAGCGGCAATGCGGGCGATAGGGAAGCCGGTCGCCTTCGAGGCAAGTGCCGAGGAGCGCGAGACGCGGGGATTCATCTCGATCACCATCAGCTCGCCGTCTTTGGGATTGACCGCAAACTGGACGTTCGAGCCGCCGGTCTCCACGCCAATCTCGCGGATGATGGCGATGGCCGCGTCGCGCATGTTCTGATACTCGACATCGGTCAGGGTCTGCTGCGGGGCCATGGTGATTGAGTCGCCGGTGTGCACGCCCATCGCGTCAATGTTTTCAATCGAGCAGATGATGACCACGTTGTCCTTGCGGTCGCGCATCACCTCCAGCTCGTACTCCTTCCAGCCCAGCAAGCTGCGCTCCAGCATGATCTCAGTGGTCATGGAGAGATCAAGCCCGGCGGTGCACATCTGCTGCAATTCCTCGCGGTTGTAGGCCACGCCGCCGCCTGTGCCGCCGAGGGTGAAGCTGGGCCGGACAATCACCGGAAAGCCGATCTCCTCGCCTGCGGCCATCGCTTCCTCGATGGTGTGGACGATGAAGGATTTCGGCACATTAAGCCCTATCTTGCGCATCGCGTCGCGGAACTCCTCGCGGCCCTCAGCCTTGCGGATGACCTTTGCGTCCGCCGCCAGCATCTCCACGCCGTATTTCTCTAAAACGCCGCTCTCGGCCACCTTGATCGCGGTGTTGAGGGCTGTCTGGCCGCCGAGCGTCGGCAGGAGCGCGTCTGGCCGCTCGCGCTCAATCACTTTGGTCAGATATTCCGGGGTGATCGGCTCAATGTAGGTGCGGTCGGCCAGGCCAGGATCAGTCATGATCGTGGCCGGGTTGGAGTTGATCAGCACCACCTCATAGCCCTCTTCTTTCAGGGCCTTGACCGCCTGCGCGCCGGAGTAGTCGAACTCGCAGGCCTGGCTGATGATGATCGGGCCGGAGCCGATGATGAGAATCTTATGTATGTCTGTGCGTTTGGGCATGGCGAACTGTGCGAAAATATTTAAGCTGACAGGCAGCGGTCCATCTTGAAGAGAGAATGTTCTTTTGCTGGCTGCGAACGGCGCATTCCGGGCGAAAAACGGCCTGTTCCCGGCTGCGAATGGCCCGTTTGACGCTGGCAATGACCCGTTACCAAGTGGAAATGCCTCATTGCCAGCAAGGAATGGCGCATTGCCACGTGCGAATGAGGCATTCCTGCTTGGCCACGCCTCATTCCTTGCTGCGAATGCCATATTGCCAACTGGCAACGTCGCATTGCCAAGCGGGAATGACCTGTTTCCAGCTGGCAACAAGGCATTGCCAGCGTCAAATGCGGCATTTCCAGCCGGGAACGCCTCATCGCCGCTGTTATCTGCGCCCTTCCATCAGGCCGATGAAGCGGTCGAAGAGGTAAACGGCATCGTGCGGGCCGGGCGCGTGCTGTTTGCATGGCCAGGCAGTTTACTCAATGCGCTGGCCATACTGCAAGATTTCAAAAGCAAGCGGATTCGAGAGATTGAAATCCTTTTCCCGGAAAGGATGCGGCTCAATCCTGCTGTCTATGGCCCGCCTCAGCCGCATCAGTTCCGTCTGCATCTCAACGATATTCTCAAACCCATCAAAAACTACAGCAAGATCAATGTCGCTTTCCTCGTGCTCCATTCCCTTCGCATAGGAGCCGAAGAGGAAGAACTGCCTGCAAGCATATTTGGCTCGTACTATTTTGGCAAATCTCTGCGCGAGTTCTACAGCATCTGCTCTATCCATTGCCGCAGCTCCTTTATTCGGCCAATCCACAGTTCGGTGTATTCGTTAGTACATATTCTCTGGAATTCCTTCTTGTAATCGTCATATCGCGCATTGATGTTAAACGAAGTGACGGTGTCAAGCCAGTCAGGATAGTTTTCTGTCAGTTCAATGCCGCACAACTCCGCCAACCTGTAGAGATTATGAATTCTTGGGGCATGTTGTTTATGCCGCTGCACATACAACGCCTTCAGCAGCTTCTCCACAGAGATATGACCGACGAATAACGCCCAGTTGTTCGATCCTGAGAGAAACAGATTGTTCATTGTTTTGCAATCATCATTCGATGTCGCAATCCAATGTTCCCTGATCATCTCAAAATCTATCGCATCGTTCTGATTGTTCAATCAGAGTCTCCTCTTTTAATCACGGCGCATAGGGCATATACGCCGTGCAAGAACGCCTAACGCCCTTCCATCAGGCCGATGAAGCGGTCGAAGAGGTAAACGGCATCGTGCGGGCCGGGCGCGTGTTCCGGGTGATACTGGACGGAAAAGGCGGGATATTCTTTGTGCCGCATCCCCTCAAGGCTGCCGTCGTTGAGGTTGATGTGCGTGACTTCGACGCTGGCGGGCAGGCTTTGCGGATCAACGCAGAAGCCGTGATTCTGCGAGGTGATCTCCACCTTGCCGGTCTGCAAATCCTTCACCGGCTGATTGCCGCCGCGATGGCCGAATTTGAGCTTGAAGGTGCTGCCGCCATAGGCAAGGCCGAGCATTTGATGGCCAAGACAGATGCCGAAGATCGGCTTTTTGCCGAGCAGGGCGCGGATGTTCTCGACCACGCCTGCCACGCCTGCTGGGTCGCCGGGGCCGTTGGAAAGGAACACGCCGTCCGGGTTGAGGGCCAGCACGTCGGCAGCCGATGTCTTCGCAGGCACGACCAAGACGCTGCATCCCTTCTCGGTCAGAATGCGGAGCTGGTTGTATTTGATGCCGAAGTCGTAGGCCACGACCTTGAACCTGCCGCCCGCCGGGAAGGCTTTGCTTTCGACCGGGCCGTTTGCGCTCCAAGCGTAGGGCTTGGCCGCTGTCACGCCCGCCACCATGTCCTGGCCGACCAAGCCCGCCCAGTTCTTCGCCTTTTCCACCAGCGAAGCCTCATTCAGGTCTTCGGTGGAGATGACCGCCTTCATCGCTCCGCGCTTGCGGATGATCCGGGTCAGCATCCGGGTGTCGAAGCCCTCGATGCCGAGCACGCCGAACTTGCAGAGGAAGTCGGCCAAGCTGCCGCTGGCGCGGTAGTTGCTCGGCACGGCCTGATATTCGCGCATCAGGAAGGCGCGGGGATGCGCGGCGGCGGATTCCATGTCCTCCGGGTTGATGCCGTAGTTGCCGATCAGCGGATAGGTCATCGTCACCATCTGGCCGGTGTAGGAGGGGTCGGTCAGGATTTCCTGATAGCCGCTCATGCTAGTGTTGAACACGATTTCCCCGGCTGCCTCGCCTGCCCCGGTGAATGAGCGGGCGGGCAGCACAGTGCCGTCTTCAAGCGCGATTAGTGCTTTCATATTTCCGTAGTTCTTATAAATGACTGCCTGATTATCTCGTCTGCCAATCTTCCAGCGTGATTTCAGGCACCCGTGAAAATTCACTGACATTATGCGTGATCAACGTCACATTGTGCGCTTTGGCAATCGCAGCGATCAGCAAGTCATTCGGCCCGATAGGCGTTCCTGCTTTTGTCAGGAATGCGCGAATCTCTCCGTAATGCGTAACCGATTCATCGTCAAAGGGCAAGCTCCTGAGCTGGGCGAAGAAGTCCCGCAGCACAGCTTGATTGGCAGCAACACGAGCACTTTTGCAGGCACCATACCAAAGCTCTGCCTTGACAGGAGCGCAGAGCAGCAACCTGTTTAGTCCAACTTCTTCAATTTTTGCTGCAACGGAAGGATGATTCTTGAAGAAAGCAATGCAGGTGTTCGTGTCTAAGAGATAACTCACATCCATTCCTCACGTTCCTGCAACTGACCGGGTGATTCCAGCTCCGGGAAATCTGGAATTGCGCCAGCGAAGCGTTTGACAAATTCCTTTGCGGACAACTGGCTGCTGCGGTCAGATTCTACCGGCAGAACGATAACCTCAATTTTCTCATACGCATCGAATTCCGGCGGCAGTTTAATGAGAACTTGCTGATTTTGAGCTGTATGGATTTGGCGCAGAGCTAACATGGGATAAAGCAACTAAGATTTAATTTCACACCATGCTTTTGGTGAAAATTTAGCGCGTCGATCCTCGATATATGAACCAAAGGCACGGAGAGCTTTAATCATTGCGCCACGCCGACCAGACTTAATCACCTCTTCATCATAAATCTGCTGAAATACACCGCGAGCCAACCCTTCATAAAAATTTAATAACTGATGAAGATCGTTTTGCAGCTCTGCATTGTTAGACATTTTTGTTTCAACTTCCGCGAGCGGTATCGCTTCTTTTCTATTTAAGTAGTCAAATTCTTTTTGCAGTAAACTGGTTATCGTAGATTGATTATATTCTTTTAACGTATCTTGAGCGGCCATTCTCCTGTGCCAATCATGGTCGGCAGAATGCACTTCAAGAGATTGTTCTAAAGCCTTTCTTGCATACTTCAACTGACTACCTGCATAAACCACACCGCCTGCTGCGACTATCAACGACAATCCAGATATAACGAGTGATATTATTTCGTATTGAGTCATAGTTACCTGCACTTACCTGACTAATCTATCCCTCTTATTCTATCATCCCACTCAAAATGGAAAATATCTCGCGGACATCCTCCGTGAAACGAAAGGTATTAACATTTTTCATCAGCCGATTGTCTTCCCGTTCCAGCAGCGTAAAACTATTTCCTTCACGAGAGGATTTAGAGCAAGTTCTTGAATTCGTCCACTGTCAGCCCGATTTCCCGAATAATCGCCCGCAAAGTCCCTTTCGCTGTTTCTTTGTGATCCGGCACCGTGACACGCCGGTGCGGCCAGTCGGCCTGCCTGAGGATGATGTGGCTGCCCCGCTGCCGATCTTCCTCATAGCCAATCTTTTTCAACGCCTTGACAACTTCACGTCCAGAGATTTGCGGCAGCTCGCTCACCGAAAACCTCCACAATTTCTTCGGAAATGGAAGGCGGAACAGGCTCACTATGCGCCTCCAAGCTCTCAAGATAGCCTGCGATGGCCTCCCTGATATTGCTCAAGGCTTCAGAGCGGGTGTTCCCCTGAGAAATGCAGCCGGGCAAGGAGGGTGCTTCAGCAACAAACACTCCATCCTCATCCTGCTCTATCAGCACTCTGTATTTCATCGCTCACTTATCTCCTGTCGCGCTTTTCGCAACTCCCTTATCACCAATTCCGCCTGCCGCTGTGCCGAACCCTGCTGGGCTGCCGCCAGCCGTTCCGCAGCTTGGCAGGTCTGCGCATACAGCCGCTCATCGCGCAGCAGCGTGGACAGGCAATCTGCCAGCTCATCGGCATTCTTGACCTGAAAGCCCGCGCCAGCAGCCAGCACCATTTCCGCCGCATCGGCGAAATCCTGCATGAACGGCCCGAAGCAGACCGGCCTGCGCCAGCGCACCGGCTCCATGATGTTGTGGCCGCCTTTGTTGACCAAGCTGCCGCCGCAGAAGCTGACATCTGCCGCCGCGTAGAGATCAGCCAGCTCGCCAAGTGAATCCACCAGCACAATGTCCGCTGTCCGCCCTTCCGCAGCGCAGCGGGAGAATAGCTCGTATTCCAGCCGGGCCTCATTGAGCAGCCGCCTGACCTCATCCAACCGCTTCAGATGGCGCGGGGCTATGATCCAGAGCAACTTGTCCGCAGTTTCCTGGCGCAGGCGGCGGTAAACCGACAGGAGCAGCTTTTCCTCGCCAGTGCGGGTGGAGCCGCAGATGAATATCTTTTTCCCGCCCGGCTTGAGCAGCTGCCGGTATTTGTCCCGCATCGCTCCGGCATCGGCGGCAGGCAGATCGTATTTCAGATTGCCGCAGACCTGCACCTGCTCCGCGCCCAGCTCGCGGAACCGTGCGCCGTCCTGCTCGCCGATCACGCCGACAGCCGTGAAATTCTTGAGCAGATCAGCCATGAAGCCGGGCAGCAGCCGGTATCTGCGGAAGGAGCGTTCCGACAGCCTGCCGTTGAGCAGAAGCAGGGGAATCCCGGCCCGGCTGGTCTCACGGAGCATGACCGGCCACAGCTCGGTTTCCAAACAGACATAGGCATCTGGCCGCACTGTCCGCAGAGCCTGCCGCACCGCCTGAGACGTGTCGAGCGGAGCCAGTTCGCAGCGCACCTGCGGCAACCGTGCGCGTGCTGCCTCCCGGCCCTGCCGGGTCATGGTGGTTACAAAAAAATAGCTGCTGGGGATTTGTTCCGTCAGAGCAGCAATCAGAACTCGGGCGGCCTGTACCTCGCCCACCGAGGCGGCGTGCATCCAGATCAAGGGGCCGCTGCTGCGGTGAAAATTGTCTTGATATCTGCCCAGACGCTGCTCTATCTCCCAGCCGGGCGCAGTGAAATTCAATACAGGCAGAACAGCCGGAAGCAGGGCATGAACAGCCGTGCCAAGTATGCGGTAGAAAACATGCAGCATGACGGTCTTGCGGTCCCGGCTGTCTTTTTTCATCCCTTCGCAAAACAGACTATTTAAACAGGATTGCCCCAGAACGTCAAGAGGGAAGCAACCTTGACCGGAAAAAATCAGGTTTTGCTTGACAGTTACGCCTGCAATCTGGTAGCAAGCCTTTGCCTGCTGCGTATTCAAGCAAGCGAAACCTTTTTCGTGCACACCACCAAAACTGCTGCCAGAGGACTCCTATGACTGCACCGTTCATGCGTCTTTTGCCTGCGCTCGCGCTGGCAATGTTGCTCGTTTTTTCAGGACAGACTGCTTCAGGGCAACCTGCGGCGGTCAATCCCGCACCCACTCTCCCAACCCCTGAATCCAAGGAAAACAAAATGAAAGACGGACTGTATGCGAAGATCAAAACCGGCAAAGGCGACATCCTGCTGGAGCTGTTTTACGACAAGGCACCGCTGACAGTGATCAACTTTGTCGGCTTGGCAGAAGGCACACTGGCCTACGGCGGCGCAAGCAAGGCGACTGGCACCCGTTTCTACGACGGCCTCAAGTTCCACCGGGTGATCAGGGACTTCATGATCCAAGGCGGCTGCCCGCTTGGCACCGGCACTGGCGGCCCAGGCTACACCTTTGCTGATGAATTTGAGTCGCGGCTGAAGTTCACCGGGCCGGGCATTCTGGCAATGGCCAATGCTGGGCCAGGTACCAATGGCTCGCAGTTCTTCATCACCCATGTCGCCACTCCGCATCTAAACGACAAGCATACCATCTTCGGCAAGGTGGCAGAAGGCCAGGATGTGGTTAACGCAATCAAGCAGGGTGATGTGATCAACACGATTGAGATTATCCGCCAAGGCGAGAAGGCGCAGCAGTTCCAGACTGATCAGGCTGCCTTTGAGCGGGCCAAGGAAGAAATTGAGGCCAAGAAGCAGGCCGGTGCTGCCGAAGGACAGAAGAAGACTGCCCAGCTGATCAAGAAACGCTGGCCCAAGGTGCAGTCGAACAAGGAAGGGTTGTACTGGGTCGTGACCAAAGAAGGCCAGGGCGAGAAACCCGCGCCAGGCACCAAGATCAGCGTTCACTACACAGGCCGCCTGCTGGACAATGACCGGAAATTCGACAGCTCCTACGACCGGGGCGAGCCAATTCAGTTCGAGGTTGGCACAGGCCGGGTTATTCCGGGCTGGGACATGGCCCTTGCCAGCATGAAGCAGGGTGAGAAGCGCACCCTAATCATTCCGCCAGACTTGGCTTACGGCGCACAGGGCGCGGGCGGCGTTATTCCTCCTAACGCTTGGCTGGTCTTTGACGTGGAGTTAGTGGGCTTCTAAGTGAGAACCTGCGATGATGAACTGCACCTCCTCCTGATAGGAAGCACAGGGCATCATCGCTGTCGATATCGACCAAGGCTGTGCTACCGCTCATTTCCCCGCCTTTACCATCACCCTGCACATGAGCACCCACTGGATGGGATGCGGAGGCATATCCAGTTGACATATCCCCGCCGTGCGCTATACTGCAAAGTGAAGCTGAACCCGCAATGCTCACAAGGAGGAAGTCTAATGATTTGCGCTCGTACCAAAATCTTCACCAGCAACAGAAGTCAGGCTGTCCGCTTGCCGAAAGCTGTCGCTTTTCCTGATTCCATCAAAGAAGTGGAAATCATCGCTGTCGGCGGCAGACGGATTATTGCTCCGGCTGATCAGTCGTGGGATGATTGGTTTGACGCGCAGGGTTGCTCCAGCGATTTCATGGAGCAGCGCGAGCAGCCGGAGGATCAGGAGCGGGAGATGCTGTGATGCTGAAATACATGCTTGACACCAACATGGTGATTTACACCATGAAGAACCGACCGGAGCAGGTCAGGCAGCATTTCAAACAGCATCAGGGGCAGATGTGCATTTCCTCAGTGACGCTTGGCGAGCTGATCTACGGCGCGGAATGCTCGCAGCAGCCGGAGCGCAACCTTGCGGATATGGAAGCAATGACAGCGCGGCTTGACGTGCTGCCATTCGACAGCAGGGCCGCCAGTCATTTCGGTCAAGTGCGGGCAGAGCTGCGCCGCGCCGGGCAGCCCATTGGCCCGTATGACATGATGATCGCCGGTCATGCCAGATCGCTGGGCCTGATTCTGGTGACAAACAATCTCAAAGAGTTCATCCGGGTGCAAGGGCTTCGCCTTGAAAACTGGGCAGCATGACTCCGGCAGCCCTTTCACTTTGTCCTGAGCGGGTTACAGCTCTTCTCCAGCTAAATCCAGCACGCTCTGAATTACATCCGGGCTGATGAAGATGTTGCTCTTGTTCAGTTTCAGCAGGCTTGGCAAGACTTCTGCGAGGAGTCCTCTGTTCTTTGCCGCAAGCAGTACGCCAAGCGAGCCAATGGTGTGAATCTTATTGATCTTGGCAATTTTCCGCCCTCGGCGGTCATCTATGAGCAGCTTGTCCGCATTGAGCTGCTTGTAAAGCAGCATGGCTTCTGTTTCACCTAAATCAGCAGATGCGTCGAGATAGACAAAGCCTGAAGTGTCAACAGACCTTACTTTTCCAGCAAGATATTCCCTCAGCGTTGCTGACTCTGCTTTGTCACTGAGAGCAACTTCTTATACACTGCTTCAGGAACCAGAACCTCTCCATAGAGCGATTCAAGCAGTTGCAAGCCATCACAGATTGCCAAAGCGATCAGTGCTGAACTGTCAGCGATCAGGATCATTGCGGTCAGCTGTTCAGCTCGGCGAGGAGTTCTGCGCGGTCAATGGCGATGACAGGAATGCGGTTGTCCTTGCAGGCCGCCATGAAATCAAAAATATCCAGCCCGGCAATATGAGCTGCTTTGGCAATCGTGACCATCTCCGCTTTAAACAACCAAAGAGCATACGTCAGCCGAATATCGCGCTGAACTGTCTGCTCGCCTTGAAACATGACAAAATCATTCGGGAGATCAATGGCAATCTGCATGGCTTGGTTTCCCTTGTGCTGTGTAACGATTATTCAGAGAGCTGATCAAGTGCGCTATCACGCAGTTATCTTACAACCAAGCCTGCTTTTGTCCATGCTTTTTCGCTCGTTGCAGAAAGAAAACGGCGGGAGAAGGCAGCCCTTCACTTCCCCGTCTTGGGCAGATTGTCTCAGTGAACAACTGAGTCCCTGTCATTCCAATTGATCACGGGCCAATCAGTCAGTTTGACAAATTCACGGTCAGCAGTCACCAAGGCCGCACCCTTCTGCATTGCCATTGCCGCAATCACTGCATCTGGAAGTTTCAAGCGATGCTGCTGCCGCACTGCAATGATCTTCTCAATCAATGCCACATCCTCAGCAGATAGCCCCAGCACTTCCACACGCTGAAGGAATTGCTGGAAAAGCTGGCGGTCTGCTTCGGTCAGGCCGGAGAAGGCAAGGAACTCAATCTGGCTGATCACTGAAATGCCAATCCATGCAGCCTGCCGGAGCAGTTGAATAAGCCAAGCCGGACATCGCCTTGCAGCAGGGCAACTATGGCGTTGGTGTCCAGCAAATAGCGTTCACCACTCATCCCGCAGACTCCTCTGCATTGCCGTCGCATCTCCTTTCCAAGCCAATTGCCCGGCTATATCAGAGAAAGTATACTGCTGGCGAGGGGCAGGATGCAGCACCAACACAACCTGCACCTCTCCCGGAGCAAGCCGAGTAGGGATGTCGAGGCAGATGCGGCCTGAAGCGTTGACGGTGGTTGTGAGTTCAAGAACTTCCATAGAGGCTGTCGGCGCAGAATGCTGATCGGAGTGAGGAACGAACCCCGACACAAGGCAGGTTGCGGTTCCCCAACCTGCGGCTGTCATGCCTCCATTGTAGCATGGCTGGTCGCAGAGGCGAAGGTTTTCCGTCCTGCATCTTTTTTGGAGAAGGCTGCCGCTCACTTCCCCGCCTTAGCCATCACCCAGCTCTCCCCCTGCTTGCTTACACCCGCTCCGCTCCGGGCGCGATACTGCTTCTGCCAATCTTGCCGATATGGCTGTACACAGCAGGCGTGCCGTCCTCGGAGATCACCCAAACTTCCTGCGCCCCTTTTGCTAAATAAAGGTCAACCTTGCCCCTGATCTCCGCCTTGGCGTTGGAAGGGGATACGATCTCGATGCAGAGTTCCGGTGCCTTGGGATACGGCGTTTCATAGGCGAACTGGCGGATGAACTCATCCGAAGCCCAGACAACATCCGCCACTTTCACGCCCTCTGAGGTTTGAATCGAGCATTCGGTGATGACCTCGCCGCCGGGCAGCTTGTTAATCAGGTTGGCAGCCATGCGCCCTTGGATGCGCCCATGCCGGTTGGAGGCCGGACTCATCAGGATAGTGCCGAAGCGGTTCAGCTCAATCTTGAAGGGCAGATTCTGGAGGAGGGGATTGCTGAGGACTTCGGCCCATTCCATGCGGGTTCTCCTGCGGGATGAGGTTGCCAAGCATTGTGCATTCCAATGCAATGTATGCAACTTTTGCCTGCAAAGCAAGTTTATCTGGCAGGAGACGAGAAAACAGGCTCACTTCCCCGCCTTTGCCATCACCCAGCACATGAGCACCCACTGGATGCCGCTGAACCAAGCGATGAGCAAGGCGGTGAGGAAGTAAAGCAGCAGGATGTTGAGAATCAGCTATTCAGCTTGTTGCGGAAGATAACTTCAACCGGTCTGTCTAATCCTGCATCAACAGTGATTATTAACTTCTCCGGTGTCAGTTCAACTCTGTACAGAACTTCTTCGGTTGGAACAAAAGCTGTTTTTTCCTCAGCAGAAGATTGTGGTAGCATTGCATGTAATTCATCGTATCGCTGAATTTTGTCTGGCGCAGTTTCTGGCCCGAAATTCATACCGTTCAACTCGATAAGCAGGTCAGTTACTAAATGAAGCAGTTTAGAGTGTGTCATGGCTTTAATCCTTTGCTTGTTGAATAGTTTTGATTGAATCAGCAGTCAAGCACCTCCGGTAAAACCGGAGGCTTGGTAAGGTGAACCGCCCAAGGCGGTTTAAGTTGCGGCCTGTTTTGAGCTATAGCCGCAGCGATATAAAATGATCAAGCAATCATTTTCATCCTATGAGTTGAATCTTATGGCCTATTCAGTAGAGTTTCGCCGGAAAGTATGGAAATCAAAGAACGTGAAGGTTTGAGTTTTGAGGAGGCGGCAGTACGCTTCGGAGTAGGCCAGGCCAGTGTTTTTCGGTGGTCAAAGCGTCTTTTTCCGTG